>JAGCFN010000064.1 GCA_017650085.1 Bacteroidaceae bacterium
AGGTCGGCAGCGGAACCGCTCAGGCGATAGCCTTTATGCCGGGGCTTGCCCGCCGCGAAGTCGTGAAGCCAGGCTTCGCAAGCGTCGGGGTCGGCATCCATGGTCAGCGTCTCGCCCGGAATCAAAAGCAAGGGGAACTGCCTGTTGGGCGTGTTCTTTTCTATCTTGTAAAAGGTAAAGATGGGCAGGGTTGCTGTGTAGGCGGGATTGGAGACGTGTTTCGACGTTCCCTCAGAGTGTGAATCGGCGCGATAGTAACTGGTGATGGGGTCGCGGCAAGGTTCGTCAAACCACCCCAGCTGGCAGATGGTGTCGCCAAAGGCTGTGGCTATGAAGGTCGCCTCGCCGTATGTCAAGGTCAACGGCTCCAGCAGCTTGCCGTCGTCTTCACGTGGCTTCGGAGCAGGAAGAAGCTCAGGGTAAAGCTTACCATCCAGCCTGATGCCGTAGATTGTCCATGAGTTCGGGTCGTCGCTCTCAATGTAGTCGAACGTTTTTGTGCCCTTCGGCAGCGGGTCAAAATAGAGGATAAGAGAGTCTCGCTGCGCGTTCCTCTCGTAGCTTTTACCCAGCTCAAGGGCATCATCTGCAAGGACTTGAGGGCCATTATGCGTTAGGATGCGTCCCTTCTGGTAGGAAAACTGCTGCCCATCCACTTCAAGGCGGCCCCCATCCGTGCTCCAACTGCTCCACGAGGCACAGGCCACGTGGAAATGAACGACAGTTGCCTGCTTCGTCAGCTCCACCTTGACGGGCCAGATGTTGGCATTGTAAAAGGAATTCTTCATTAGTGAACGGAACGCAGGACGCTCGATGACGACGTCCTTAGCCTGCCCTGCCATCGCAACAAGAGCAAGTAGAAAGAGGATGATTCGTTTCATGTTTTTGTCTGTTTAACGTGTATCTCCTACTTATAATACCCTTCAAAGACAGAAAAAGCTAACCTAATAACAAAAAATTCCGCGTAAGCATTGCCTACACGGAATTCCTTATTGATATGTTTGATGTTGCTTACTTGACCTCCTCGAAGTCGGCGTCCTGAATGTCGGGACCTTGCTGGTCGTTACCAGAGCCAGTGTTGCCGGCGTTCATGTCAGGGCCGGGCTGAGGACCAGCCTGCTGCTGAGCCTGATACATCTTGCCTGCTGCAGTCTGTAGCTCATTCATGGCAGCATCGATGGCTGCGAGATCCTGTGCCTGATGAGCAGTTTTGAGCTTTGCAACGGCAGCCTCGACTTCACTCTTCACGTCGGCAGGAATCTTGTCGCCGCTTTCCTTGAGCATGTTCTCGGTCTGGAAGATCATCGAGTCGGCCTGATTGAGTTTGTCGACCTTCTCGCGTTCCTTCTTGTCGGCTTCTGCGTTGGCTTCTGCCTCAGCCTTCATGCGCTCAATCTCTTCCTTGCTAAGACCGCTGGAGGCGGTAATCGTGATGTGCTGCTCCTTACCCGTTGCCTTATCCTTCGCGCTGACGTTAAGGATACCGTTGGCGTCGATGTCGAAGGTCACCTCAATCTGAGGAACGCCACGACGAGCGGGTGCGATGCCGTCGAGGTTGAACTGGCCGACACTCTTGTTCTGGCTTGCCATGGGACGTTCGCCTTGAAGGACGTGGATGGTGACTGCCGTCTGGTTGTCGGCTGCAGTAGAGAAGATTTCGCTCTTCTTGCAAGGGATGGTCGAGTTGGCTTCGATGAGTCGAGTCATCACGCCGCCCATCGTCTCGATACCCATAGAAAGAGGCGTTACGTCAAGCAGTACGATGTCGCTCTTATCGCCGGCCAGGACAGCGCCCTGAATGCTTGCGCCGATAGCCACAACTTCGTCTGGGTTCACGCCCTTGCTGGGTTCTTTGCCAAAGAAGTCAGCCACGAGTTTCTGCACGGCAGGAATACGGGTTGAACCACCCACGAGGATGACCTCGTTGATGTCAGAGTTGCTGAGGCCTGCATCCTGCATAGCCTTTTGGCAAGGAGCCTTACAAGCCTGGATGAGGCTGTCTGCGAGTTGCTCGAACTTAGCGCGAGTGAGGCTCTTTACAAGGTGTTTGGGCACGCCACCTACAGCTGTGATGTAGGGCAGATTGATTTCTGTCGTGGTGCTACTAGAGAGTTCTATCTTCGCTTTCTCGGCTGCTTCCTTCAGACGTTGCAGAGCCATCGGGTCTTGCTTCAAGTCGATGCCTTCCTCGCTCTTGAATTCGCTTGCCAGCCAATCAATGATAACCTGGTCGAAGTCATCGCCTCCGAGGTGTGTGTCGCCATTTGTGCTGAGCACTTCAAATACGCCACCACCGAACTCGAGGATGGAGATATCGAATGTTCCGCCACCCAAATCGAAGACGGCAATCTTCATATCTTTGTTCGCTTTATCAACGCCATAAGCCAATGCGGCTGCAGTCGGTTCGTTGACGATACGCTTCACGTCGAGTCCTGCAATCTGTCCTGCTTCCTTAGTTGCCTGACGTTGAGAGTCGGAGAAGTAGGCCGGAACGGTGATGACAGCTTCCGTAACTTCCTGTCCGAGGTAGTCTTCTGCGGTCTTCTTCATCTTCTGGAGAATCATCGCGCTGATTTCCTGCGGTGTGTAAGCACGGCCGTCTATCTCGACGCGAGGTGTGTTGTTGTCGCCCTTAACTACTGAATAAGGTACGCGCGCGATTTCCTTCTGAACCTGATCGTAGGTTTCGCCCATGAATCTCTTGATAGAGAAGATGGTCTTCTTCGGGTTAGTGATGGCCTGACGCTTGGCAGGATCGCCTACCTTACGCTCGCCGCCATCGACGAATGCCACTACGGAAGGGGTGGTGCGCTTGCCTTCGCTGTTGGCAATAACTACGGGCTCGTTGCCCTCAAATACGGATACGCAACTGTTAGTGGTACCCAAGTCAATTCCAATAATCTTTCCCATAATTGTATTTAATTTAGTTTATACTCGTGTTTGTTAGGTTGTTTTCCTGCTTACATTCATACAAATGGTGTGCCAAAGTGTGCCAATCTGTCAAGAATATGACAAAAACTGACAAAAAAAGAGCAGGAAGCCTTGACTCCCTGCCCTTTCAGCTATGAAAAACGGATGTGTTTACTTAACCGCGAACTTGACTTTCAGTCGAGCTCGCTTGCGTTCGGCGAATCACAGACACAAGCTTTTGCTCATGTTTGTTTCACTCTCACTTAACCGCGAACTTGTGTCCCTTCACTACGTAGATGCCTTGAGGAAGGCTCTTTTTGGCTGCGTTGATGTTGGTTTGAGAGAGGACGAGCGTGCCCTGAGCATTGTAAACGTCAATGGTTTCGCCTGTCTGCTGAAGCTTTTCGATGCTTGTCGAGATGTCTTCGAGGCTGGTCACGTGCTTGATTTCGAGTGCGTTAGCTGTGCCTGCCTGCTGGTCCCAAGTGAAACCACAGCGTGTGGGCAGGAAGGCTTTGTCGCCTTCTGTACGAATCAGGACACTCTCCAGGATGTATGTATCCTGCTGAGCGGGGATTCCATAGCGACCTGCCATCTGAACTGTCTCCCAAGAGCTGCCGAAAGTGACTGTGTTGCCTTCACCATCACTCTTGCTTACGTTCTTCAGTTCGGCATCGACACCCATAATGTTTGTCGTGTTGGCACGAAGTGTCTGGAATGTGGGGGAGAAGATGAGGTAGGGGACACCTGCCTCGATACCTTCGTTTGTGCAGTCGAGGAAGTACATGTTCAGAGTGCTTCCTTCCTGACGAACCATTTCGAGACGCTCTATCTGTACGTCCTTGGCGGCAGCCTTGAGTTGTTCTGCGCTGAGGCTCATGGGCAGACAAATCGTGTTGTAGCCGGCATAGAGAGTGCGGTTGAGAACGAGTGGCTGTGCTTGATTCTGGAACTGCTCGACGTTGAGAGTTGTGCTGCTTGTATAGACGTTTTTGGGCCTGGGCTGTGCGAAGGCGCTTGTACAAATGCTGGCAGCTGCCAACAAAAGAAGAGTAATGTGTTTCATAATGCTTCGTTTTTATGGTTTTCCTGTGCAATATTACTATTTATTTCGTAAACTGCCAATAAAATTGGCATGTTTTTTCTGAAAATTAACAACTCTTTACTTCCAGCTGACCAATTCCTTGATTTCCAGCGTGGCTGGTTGCGTCTTCAAACGTAACACTATACGATCTCAAACGTAACACTATATGATTGCGAACGTAACACTATATGATTGCAAACGTAACACTATACGATTGCCATCGTCGCACTATACAATCGCCATCGTCACACTTGATGTTTGCCATCGTCGCTGGGGTTGTTTTCCAGGACCTGCTGATATACGTGCAAATCTCGCTGTGGGAAAGGTATCTCGATGCCGTTCTTGTTGAGCGTGTTATATACGATTTCCTTGACGCGAGCCGTGATGACGAGTTTCTGTTCAACAAGCATCCAAACGCAGACTTTCAGGTCGACACTGCTCTCTCCAAACTCGCTGAAGGCGACTGTGACTGGGATATTCGTGTCTGTCAGCATTTGTCCGTCCTCAGTTTTCTCATGGCAAAGAGGTTGCAAAGCCTCGATGATGAGTTGACGAACCTGCTCGACATCAGTTCCATAAGCCACTCCGACAGGAACCCTGATGAGTTCGTAGCGGTGGTTTCGCGTCATATTCTTGAAGGTCTTGCCGAAGAGAGCGCTGTTCAGGAAAGTAATCACGCTGCCGTCATTCGTGATGATCTGCGTGCTTTGATAGGAGATGCTCTCCACTTTTCCTGCAACTCCGTCACACTCAATATAGTCGCCCACATGAATGCGACCAGACATGAGACTGATTCCATAGAAGAAGTTCTCTAAGATGCTCTGCATGGCAAAGCCAAGACCCGTAGCCAAACCTGCACTCACAATGCTTATGCCATCCCTCGGAACACGGAAAAGAACGAGCACGATGATAACGTAGAGGCCCCAGCACAGGATGCTGATGATGTTTCGGGACAGGGTCTTGTTGATGGCTTCGCTGCTTCCGGAATACTGTTTCCTGTAGTGGAGGTAGAAACTTCGCAAAGCATAGTTGACATAGCGGAAAATGAAGTAGAGTGCCGCAGCCATGCAGATTCGGAAGAGCGAAATGCGAATCAGATTCGTCTGATTGATGATGTCGCGAGTGAAAATCTTCCGGCAAAGGCTCGTCATCTCGAAAACTTGGGCAGCCCAATATATGCTGAAAAGTACTGAAAGCACTGCCAGGATGGGAACAAGCGTTCGACAGAACAAATCGTAGAACCAAGTCCGATCGATGAACTCACCTTTCTTAATCTGTTTCAACAAGGCCAGACGTTCGCTGGTGTTCGTCGTCTCAGCTCCCAAATGCTTGAGCAAGTAGCGCGATTCGTACTTCTTCGTCAAGTCATATATAAAGGTGATGGTCATAATGGCAGCAAGCTGGAAGGTCCACCAAATCATAACCTGAACGGCAAGCAAAGTGTAGCCAACCCACGCAGCTGCACAAGCAAAGAACATTGCCGCAGTCGTAATGTTCGTATATAACTTGTCGAGCATCGGAAGATACTGACGGTGTCGCTTCGCCACAATGTATTGCCAAATTGCAAAGGCAAGCAAAATGGGTGGGAAGATAAGGTTGACAAGCGCATTAGGAATGAGAACAATGCGGAAAAGGATGACAATGAAGGACAAAGCCATCAATGGCGTGTAGATGATGGCAGCATGTTTCATCTGCTCTCCCTTGAGTCGAACATAAAGACTCAAGAAGATGGCTTCCAACAACCAAGCGATATTGATGATGAGACCTGTTCCCATCTGTATGAAATTGCGTTGGACAGTAGTCCTTACTACCATTACAATGATGGCGAAAAGCGCGATTCCAACCACAAAGACAAGCATCCTTCTCCTTTCCTTAAAGTCTGGTCCTCTCCATTTCTTCGGCAAAAGCCAACGAAGGACAATGTAACTTATGCCAAGCGAAAGAGCAAGATAGAATACGAGGAAAATGCTGATGAAGAGCACGGTTGCGCCTCTCCATTCAGAGTAGAGCTGTCCATGTCCCTCGAAAGGCTTGTACCTCAGATTGACAGTCGACTTTGCAACCATAATATGCATTGGCAGAGCGGCAAGGATACTGAAGTAGTTAGGACCTCCGTTACGGAAGATGTTGTCCTGCAGCAACTTGTATCTGCTCTGTGCAAACTTGTCAAGTTCGAGCACTTTCTCTCGAACACTTTGATAGTAGGCATTCTCTGCTTCCAGGTTTTCCAGGAAATGTTGCAGGTTACCCCGTATCGTGTCGGCAAACAGCAGACAGGCATTTCGGTCTCTTTGCTGGGCTCGACTCAGGAAAAGGGGTTCTCCCATCTCCTCTTCTTCTGGTATCTCGTCCTTTGTTTCTTCAAGGATTTCCACAGATTCCTTGTCCATCGTATTACGAGCGACAAGCAAAGAATCCTTCTTGCCAGCCAAAGAATCGATGGCTTGCAGCAGAATACTGTCGCTAGCACTGAGGATGCTGTCTGCATCGATGACTGGTGGCATCCGTTTCAACGAGCGGATAAGGTAGTCAGTACGTTCTATCTCCTGCTTCAAGCGAGCGATGAACTTGTCGTATTGCCGCATCTTGCTATTGCGACTGTCAAGGTCGCGTCGCAGATTGGCAGCCTGTTGGCAGGCATAAGCCATATCAAAGGTGTTGTCTGTCGTCTGCGAATAAAGCATCAAGCCGATTTGTTCGCATTGTTGCATGTACCAAACCAATTGCTTATGCTGTTGCATGCCTTGCTGCTCATAGTTCTGCATAAAGGCTTGCTGCATTTCGTAGTTGGTCTGCAACTCTTCCTTGAGCACTCCTAAAGTGCGTGCCAAGTCTTTCTCCTTCAGTACAGCATTGGTGGAAACGAAAGTAGAAAGCAGTATTGCAACCAGTATAAAGAGGCGTTTTTTCATTTCTCTGGAAAATGAATGATGTGTAAAATGTTAGTTTCGGATCAGTAATGCTTGCATTCGCAGAATGGCATTGTACTCGTTGTCGTAGTATTCGATGCATACGTTATACTTCTTGCCCTTCTCCACAGAAATGGTGGCATTGCGAGTCGTCTCAGCATGGTCGCCCCAATCGCTGAAGAGTTCCTTGCCGTCAACAGTCAGTCGGTAGGCATCATCACCAGTCATGATGAACATCACATCACCAGTCTCTGGAGCGGTAAAGGTGCTTGTTGCCGTCATGCTCCAGTAGTCGGCGGGGATGCCTTCGATAGGCGAGCCGCTGATGAAGAAGTCAATCTTCTCCTGATGTGCCGTGGCCTTTGCCTCGCCTTCCATTTGCTTATTGGGGAAGTAACACAAGTCGAAACCTGTTCCAGTTGCCGTGCTGAAAGCTTCAGGCGAGACTTCGCTGAGCATCTTGCCGTCCTCGCCGACTTGTTTCAGGAAGCGGTCGAAGTTCTCATTCTTGCCCATTTGCTCAACAAGCACAACTGGGAGTTTCTTGTAAAGATTATGGAAGTGGTCGAGCGTTGTGTCTTGTGTCTCAGGATGATATGAGAGGCGGAGTGGTGCGGCCTCGAGGAATCCGAAGTCTTTGGTATAGACCATGTTGGCATCGTGTCGCTTGAAGTCCTGCACAGTATTTTGTATGCGATAGAACTCGCCTTTTTCACCATTTGTGACAGCATAATCTTCAGAGGCGAATGTCACCTCGATAGTTGCTCCCTTACTGCAGTCAATGCTTCCTAAATCTATGACGCTCTCAAGATTTAAGCCGTCGTAGGAGAAGCTAACGTCTTTGCCATCTACTTTAATAGCGTTAGGTGCCTTTTGACAAGGCAGGGCAAGTGTGTAGTTGCGGCGAGTTGGCATATCTTTGTAGTTGCCTTTTCGCTGGCCGATAATGATGGTAAGGTGTTCGCCGTTACGTTGGTAGGAGAGTGGCGTAGTAGCATATTCGCTGACATAATTCTTGTCCTCTCCATTGTCTTCATATAGTGTGAACTCATCCTTCTCGGCTCCTGGGAAGACACGCACAATGATGGGTTGTTCCGTGCCGCTCAGGTTCTTTACTTTTCCGTAATAAGGAATGATACTGCCTGCCTTAATATAAACAGGATATTCATCCATCGAGAACTGCCGCTCGACGGTTTGTCCGCCCTTAAGCATCGTGCCAGTCTCATATTCAAGCCATTGTCCTTCTGGCAGCCAAGCCTTGACAGAAGCCAATCCACTCTCTTTGCTGACTTCTGTCGTGACTGGAGCGATGAGCATCTTATCGCCGAACATGTACTGCTCCTTCATTTCGTAGGCTTCCTTAGCTTCAGGATAGTCGTAGTACATCGGACGGCAAAGCGAGATGCCTGTCTCGTAGTCCTGCCGCGCCATAGTATATATATAAGGTATGAGAGCATAACGTCCGTTGATGACTGCTGCGAGTCGGCGCTGTATAGTCTGGTCGAAAGCCCATGGCTCTTTGTTGAGGCTGGGGTCTTTAGCGCTGTGGCTGCGGAGGATGGGCAAGTATTGGCCCATCTGCATGGCTCGTGTATAGAGTTCTGGCTCAACGCCCATGCCGTACCTCCTTACTTGGTGCCCGCCTATGTCGTGACTCCAATAACCATAGAGCACATTGGAGGAGGTGCTGTTGAAGTAGGGCAGGAAGCGAAGGCTCTCCCAAGTGGCGTACGAGTCTCCCGAGAAGCCTATCTGATAGCGGTGATTTCCGAGACCGCCCCAACGATGGTAGAGCAGGGGACGTTTCGTGCCGTTCTTCTCCATGTCGCTAAACCAAATGTAGTTGCACCAGAAGACGTTGTCGAGGTCTTTGAGGGTGCGGTCTTTCTCCCATTGTTGCCAGTCGAGCCACCAGAAGTCGACACCCTCGTCGACATACTGATGAAGATAGGTGTCGAAGAGTGCCTTCACGTATTTCTTGTCGCTTCCCATCCACTCATAGGTCTTGCCGTCATTTTTGCCGTAGCGCTGCATAAACTCGTTGTACTTTTTTTCGTATGGACGCACACCATCGGCAGGATGCAGGTTCATGGTAGTCTTTACACCTTGTTCGTCGAGGTAGGCGAGGAACTTTCTGTAGTCGGGGAAGATGCTCTCGTTCCAGTCCCAACCTGTCCATCCGCCGCCACTTTCCGGCGTATTGGGGTGCCAGTCCATATCGATGACAATCACGTCGAGCGGCAAGTCGAGGCGATGGAAGTCGCTGATAAGGTCGCGCAGTTCTTTGTCGCTGTAGCTCCAATAGCGACTCCACCAATAACCAAAGGCGTAACGTGGAGGCAGAGGCACCTTGCCTGCAAACTTTGTGAAGCTCTTCAAGGCAGCTTTGTAGTCGTGGCCATAAGCCATGAAGTACCAGTCCTGTGCTCCTTCGGCACAATTGCGCTCTTTGACCCAGTCCCAATCTTGAGCGCCGTCGAAGAGGAAGTTCTTGGAGTCGTCGATGAGTGTCCAGCCATCGGTTGCCAGCAAGCCATCCTCGAGGGGCATCGGGTGCTTGGGGTTGCTGTACTGATACACATCACCATCGTAGCCGTCAAGTGTGCGATAAGTGCCCTTCAGGTTGCCTTTCTGCTCAGTCCCAGGCGTCCATGTGAACGTCTTGCCGAGTCCTTTGGCAGAGACAATAGTGAGGTTCTTTGCGCTGAGCGGAGCTCCATCCTTTTTATAGGTAAGTTTGAATTTGCCAGTTGTAATGATAACTTTGCTGCCACTTGTTGATGCTTTGTGTGGCACTTTGTCGTATTCGCGAATCACAGCCACGAAGCTCTTGTTGTCGACGAACTTTCCGTCTGGAGCGTATTCAAGGCGTATTGTGCCTTCATCGATGAGTGTGAAGCGGACATGGTTGTCGCGATAGATTTCTTCTGCCAGAGCCAAACTGGGCAAAATGCTAGTGGTCAGCAGGACAGCCAGCAAGGTGTACAATCTTTTCATAAGAGTTTAATAATGTTTTGCCCTGCAAAGATACGCTTTTTTTCGTTCTCTTCCTAATGTTGAGGCGAAAAAGCACAAATAAGCCTCCGTCAGATGTTTTCAAACGAGGCGTGTGACGATTGCAAACGTCACGTTAGTAAAATGCAAACGTCACGTGTGATGTTTTCCAACCTCACTGTAGGGGTGAACCGTTATCGCGTTTTGCGTTGATAATCAGCAAGGGCAATCTGATAGTTCGCCTTTGCCTGAGCGAGGTCGTTTTGCGCTTTGCGATTCAAGGTTTCAGCATCGAGCAAGTCGGTCAAAGTACAAGTGCTCATGCGATATTGGTCGGATGTCATACGCAGATTCTCTGCCGCTTCCTCACAACTGGCTTGTGCAATTTGTGTCTGACGGTAGGATTCTTGCAGATTTGTCCATGCTCTTTCGATGTCTATCTGCAACATCTGGCGAGCATTTTCACGGTCGCTTTGTGCCTCCTGAAGTTTAATTTTCTGCCGTTTCATCGCATAATTTCCGCCCCACCAGTCGCTGATGGGGATGGATAGAGTTCCGAAAACGAGTCCGTTATTCAAGCTCGAGTGCAGGTACTTCTTTATATTGTCGGAGAAGTCGCCTATTCCTGTGTGATATCCGCCTATTCCTACAGCCAGATGAGGCAGGTACTTTCCGCGTTCCATCTTTACTTGCAGCTCTTGAGCTTCAACCGCTTTGCTCAACAACTGCAGTTCTTCCCGATAATCTGGCGAGAGATTCAGCAGGTTTTCGCTGGCTTCGATGGGCTGTTCCAAAGCCTTGTCCTCGAGAACAATATCGAAATTCTTGTCTGCTTCGGCAGGTTCGATACCAATCTCCTGTGCAAGCAAAAGGCGCAGAACATGGTCGGCATTCTCGAGCTTGAGACGGTTGCTGGATAACTCCTGCTGTCGCAGTCGAACCTTCAGCAAGGAATTGCGTGTAGTTACTCCCGCGTTCAGGAAATTTTCCACCTGTTTCATCACCGCATCCACTTGTTTTTCAGCAGCATCGAGAGTGCTCAAGTTGTATCGCACACAAGCAAGTTGCCAGAAACATTCCGTCACTTTTTGCAGCACTTCCTTCTCTGTCAATTGTTGCTTGAGCGTCATCACATCCTGTTGCAGGCGAGCAAGTTTGTTTCCATAAACAATCTGTCCGCCAAAGTAGAGTGGCTGAACGAGTGTGGCAGACACGGAATATGCTCTGTTGAACTCAGAAATGCTGAACGGAGTGCCAATAAGGGGAATGAACTGTTCGCTGATGGCGGCAATCTCTTGGGGATAAGTGCCATCCGCTTTCACCAGTTCGTCAAAGAGACGGAAAGCAAGAACATTGGCGCTGATGCGTGGAAAGTAGTTGGTGAAGGCTTCCTTCTTTTGCATTGATGCCGCTTCAATCTCATAGGCGGCTTTGCGCAGTTCGTAATTGTTCTGCTTTGCTTTTTCAAGACATTGTTCTAGGGTCAGTCTCTGAGAGAATGCGCTGAGACTGGCAAGCAAACATATAGAGAAAATGTACGGTTTCATCGAGTTTTCTTTATGATTCAGGTAGAGGTTCTTTGCTTAATTTCCAATATACAACAGGCAGCACCGTCACGACCAAAAGCAGCGTGCCAATTCCACCAGCGAAAATGGTAATGCCTACAGGCATCCAGAATGATGAGCCACCCAATATCATGGGTATCACGCCGACAGCCGTAGTGGCAGTTGTCAGGAAGATAGGTACCATTCGCCGACGTCCTGCATCGAAAGCGGCATCGTGTACAGACATACCTTCTGCGATCTTTTGGTCTGCATGCTCGAAGATAAGTATTTCATTACGCATGATAATGCCCATGAGCGTGATGAAACCAAACAGGCTCGTCAGGCCAAGCGTGATATCTGCAATGCCAAGACCAATCATCGCTCCAGGCAAGGAGAGTGCGATGGATGTCATACAAATGCCAGTCAAGCCGAAACGGCGGAAGTTGAAGAGCAGGAAGAAGAAGATAATGACCAGCGCAATGCCGATGCCTAGGGCAACTTCGGGTACCGTCTCGAGGTTCTTCTCAGGTTCGCCGCCTATTTCAGCACGTACGCCAGTAGGCAGCGGGAAGTCCTTGTCGAGAATATCCTTGATGTGGTTCTGTACCTTTGCAGCCAAGACGCCACGTTTGTTCTCAGCAGTAACCGTAATGCAGCGCTCGCCGTTACGATGGATGATGTTTGTCGGCACCCATTTCGCCTTGACGTCAGCAACTTGCCGCAAGGGGATGCTGCTTATGGGTTGAGCCGTCGGAGTGAGGTAGAGATTCTCTATGTCGCCTATTTTCATTTGCTCTGCTTGCTTGTCACGCAGCACGACAGGCACTTCGTAGTTGCCCTCCCAGATAGTTGCAACTTGTGTCTTGCCCGTTTGAAGGGCGAGTTGCAGTTCCGCCATAGTGCGAGTGATGCCAAGTTGAGGTGCCGTGATGGGGTCGAGCGTAATGTCAACGACGGGCGAAGGTTGGTCATAGTCGGTGTGAACCCACTCCAACTCAGGCATCTCGCGCATCCTTTCCATTAGACGCTCTGCTGCAAGTTGGATGCTGTCCATGTCATTGCCATAGAAACGATACTCGTAAGTTGGCACAGGCAAGTAGTCCATTTGCTTGAAACGAACATAAGCTCCTGGCCAGAAGTTGCTCAGGCGAGGTGCATACTCGTTCAGTATCTCGAATGTAGTCTCTATGCTCGTTGTATTGACGATAAGTTGAGCGAAGTTCTTTCCACCCAGTTGCGGTTCATAGCACGTCATAAAACGTGGTGAACTACAGCCCATAAAAGTTGTGACACTTGTTACGCGATTATCTTTGGAGAGCGAATCGCGCAAAGCTTCTGTGATAGCTTTCGTCTCATCTAAGCCTGCACCTTGAGGCAGATAAATCTCACAAGCTAATTGGTCGCGGTCAGCGAAGGGGAACTGCCTAAGTTTGAGCGTTGGGAAGATAAGGGAGGTGAGGACGACCAGCACGACGCTGCTGCAAATGGTCAACCAAGGATGTTTGAACGTCCACTTCAGCGTCACTTCGTATATGTCCTGTACCCAATCCGTGATGCTGCGTTTGTCAGGTTTCCTCTCTTGCACTTTTGTGATGAGTCGGACATTGAGTGCAGGGATGATGCAGGCTGCAACGATAAGGCTTACCATTAAGCAGATGGTTATTGTTGCAGGGAAGAAGCCGATCACGTCTCCTGCTTCGCCTGTCATAGTAAAGAGAATGGGGTAGAAGATAGCGCAGATGCAGACTGTTGCCAGCAGCATTGGCATAAAGTACTGCTTGACTGACATGATTGCAGCCTCTTTCCTGTCCATCCCGTTTCCAAGGTATTCGAGGTAGCCATCAATGACAACGATGCTGTTGTCCACAATCATGCCAAGAACCACGATGAGTGAAGCCAACGTGATGATATTGAGGGGAATGCCCAGAATGTACATGATGCCGACGCTTATGAACGTCGAAAGTGGAATGGTAATGGCGGCAACGATAGCGCTTCTGAGCGGGAAGAGTATCATCATGACAAGGATGATGACTATCATCGACTCGATAAGATTGACGAGGAACTCTTTTACGCTTCCTTCCACAACCTTAGGTTGGTCAGTAATACGAAGTACATCTACGTCAGCAGGCAAGTATTCTTTACGGAATGTGTCAATAACCTTATTGACTTCTTTACCATAATGAACGATGTTGTTGCCTTCTGTCATTTCGAGCGATAGCAATACACATCGTTTTCCGTTGCTTTCAATATAGCTGTCGCTTGTGTCGTACTCCCGTTTCACTTCTGCAATATCGCGCACTCGAACAACTTTACCTGTAGCATCGGAATAAATGATGTGATCCATCACTTCCTGTTCAGAATGCCGAGTTGTGGCAAGATGAAGAGGGATGTTGGTTGAAGATGTGCTGACGTTTCCACTCAGAGTTGTGAAACCTTCATTGGAGAGGGCAGACATGAGGGCAGCCTGTCCGATTCCATAAGCAGCAAGTCGTTCACGATCCACGTAGATGCTCAACTGTTCTTTCTTCTCTCCGAATTGTTGAACGTTACTTACACTCTTGACACGTCGCAGCCGATCAGCCAGTTCGTCGCTGTATTCTTGGAGTTCGCGATAAGAACGTTCGTTGCTTTCTAACGTGATAAGCAGGGCAGATGCGTCGCCGAAATCGTCCTTTACGACGAGTGCCACGACACCGCTTGGCAATTGACTCTTGTAGGCATTGACGCCGTGCTTCACCTTGTTCCAGATGGGTGCAAGGTTCTTGAGACGAGGGTTGAAAAAAACCTTCATAAAGCACAAGCCGTTCATGCTTTGCGTGGTTGTCTTCGAACGATCCACCTCTTTGAATGTGAAGATGTAGCGTTCTAGCGGACGAGCCACTTGTGCTTCGATTTCTTCGCTTGTCGCTCCAGGCATAACAGCTACCACAACTCCCATTCGTATTGTGAAAGGAGGGAACTCGTCTTTCGACATTTTTACGAGTCCGTAGAAGCCAAATGCAAGCAATATGATGGTGATGAGTGCCGTGATGCCTCTGTTATTGAGTGGCCAAGCAGACCAATGTCGCATCAGGGCGCTTTGTTTTCTCTGTTCCATGTGTTCCTCTTGTTCTACTTTACTGTGCTTCCTTCACTAACTTTCTGGTAGCCTTCCACAATTATCTTGTCGCCTTCAGTCAGGCCAGAAAGGATGATGATGCGATCGCCTTGTGCTTGACCGACTTCGACGGGCTGCCTATGTGCTTTGCTTCCCTTGGCGACCCATACGAATTGGTGTCCGTCTGCACTTTGTTGAACGCTTCGAACAGGTATGGTTATTGTCTGGTTTGTGCCGTCAAGGCCTTCCTCGTCGGTATCTGCCGTTACGTTTACGACCATTCCTGGCAGCAGTTCAAGGCCTGGATTGTTTACCGAGAAGCGAACATCGTAAGTGTGTGTGAGGACATCACCTTGTATGTCGCGAACGAAGTAGTTGCTGTGGAAAGACTTCCCACCAAGGGCTTCGGCTGTGATTGTCACGCCTTTGCCTGCTCTTCCTTGACGTGGATTGAACGAAGCTATCTCTTTCTCTGGGATAGAGACCTTAACTTTTACCTTCGAGATGTTGAGGATTGTGCAAACGGGTTGTGAGGGAAGGGCGGTCATACCGCTTTCTATCTCTTTCTTTCCGACGATTCCGCTGCATGGTGCTTTCAGGCGACAGTCGGCAAGAGCCTTGCCTGCCATTTGAAAGCTGGAACGTGCTTGTTGGACTTTTGTCTGCACATTTATCCAGTCGATTTCAGATATTGATTGTGATTGGTACAGCACTTCCATGCGTTTTTGTGTGTCGAGGGCCTGGTCGTAGGCAGCTTTAGCGGCTTGAAGGGTGTTCTCGCATTGAACGGGATCCATTTCTGCGATGAGTTGGCCTCTTGCCACGTATTGCCCTTCCTGCACGTAAACTCTGGTGACTGTCCCCATTCCAGTGAAGCTGACGGGTGTGCTGCTTTCCTCTTCCACTTTGCCTACGTAGTGTTTTCCCATGGGTGTCGTGTTTGCGCAGACAGTTTCGGTAGTGACTTTCAAAGCCTCCACTTCATAGCTTTTCTCGCTTCTTCCGCAGGCAACCAGCAGAATGGTGATTGCCAGGATGGCGAATGTGTTGAGTTTATTCATAGTTTTGTGTGTTTTTTCTAATTCGGGTGCAAAGGTAGCAACTTTTTCCCCACATTATTATATTATTATGTCGCAAAGGTTGTCCTATTTCTCCACATTTGTTCCTTTTGGGAGAAAAAACGGACAAAAAGAGGGGAAAAAGGTTACACGATATGAAAGAAAAACCTTATCTTTGTGGTGAAAAAACGGAGGCAATATGGAAAAACTCGACTTTCAGGCTATCGTGGACAGTAAATTCAACTTCCATTGGAATGAACATATCGCGTTGTTCTGCGATTTCGAGGAGGTGAGGAACCTCACTATTTCTGATGTCCTTGTCGAAGGTTTCCTGTTTGCTGTGGTGACTCACGGCCAGGCACAGATTTCGGTTGACGACAAGACTTATCAGTTGAAAGCGGGTGATGTCATTACCTGCAAGCCCCGCAATATCTTCGAGCGAAGCATGATGAGTATGGACTTCAACGCCCTGTTGCTGTTCCTCTCGCCAGAATATGTGGCGCAGCTCTCGCAAATGGTTCGCATGGAATGGACTTATTCCACCTTTTCCACTTCCCACAAGATACTTCATGCCGATGAAATGGCGGTAAAACGCTTCCGTTACTACTTCGACCTGCTGCAGAATCACCTCTCTTGCCCCAATTCCCCACACAAAGAACTGAGCCTGCGTTTGCTCTTTGCTTCAATGGCTTACGACCTTCACGACTTGCATGATTTCCAGGGTGAAGAGCTTTTGTATCAGACTTACAGTTCTGGCGAGAACATTTTGAGGCAGTTCATGCAGCATCTTCACGACCCGTCTCAGCCCTACCTCAACGTTAACGAATACGCAAGCCTGTTCAGCATCACGCCAAAGTACTTTTCGAGTGTCTGCAAACGGCTTACCGGCAAGACGGCGAACCAGCTGATTAGCGATGAAATCGTGCGTTCTGCTCAGATCACGCTTCGTGACAGCAGCAAGAGCATCAAACAGATAGCAGCCATGATGGGCTTCAAAAACCAGTCCCATTTCGGCAGGTTTTTCCGTCAGCAGACAGGCGTTTCCCCACAACAATACAGGGAAGGGAAGACACTTTAGCAAGTCGTTGAAAATCAGCTCGCCTGAGAAGTCCGAAAACGTGGCACGTGAAGTTCGCCAACGTCACACTAGTAAATGGCAAACGTCACACGTGAAGTTTGCAATCATCACACTAGATGTTTGCAATCGTAACACTATACGTTGGGAATTATAACACGCTAAATCAGGTTTCGTCATCTTCCATTTGTGTCGCAAAAGCGCGTCATTCTTCCCGTTCAAGCAAAAAAAAGTGCAAAGAAAGTGCAACCTATCAAAAAAAATGCTAACTTTGCCCCGCTTTATGTGCACAAATTTGCACGCGAGCTTGACAAATGACGCAATTTAACATGATAAGACTGATGACTCGCAGGCTCATGCTCCTGCTCACGATCCTGCTGACTCCAACCATACTCCAGGCATACGATCCGGCTGTGGACCAACTCCTTTCCGGATCCATGATATACTCTGGAAATGAGACGAAGGCTGCCTTGGCTTTCGATGGAAACGCGACAACCTATTACAGCACAAGTTCGAGCGCTTTCCAATGGGTTGGTCTCGACTTGGGAGAACCCCATGTCATCACTCGCATCCTCTACACTCCTGCACCAGGTTCTCAAGGTGCTGACCGCATGTTGCTCAGCCTTTTCGAGGGAGCCAACAGTCCTGACTTCATGGATGCGATTCCCCTCTATCTCATCAGCACCAAGCCGGGTAACGGCACGGAGACTACGGCGGAAATCAACGTGAGTCGCGGTTTCCGCTACGTTCGTTACGTAGGCAGCACAGGTTCATACTGCAACGTGGCCGAGCTTAAGTTTTATGGACATGTGGGAGAAGGCGACGACAGCCAGTTCTACCAGATAACAAACCTGCCCACACTCAGCATTCATGTGCAAAACAACATCCTTCCAATGAATCGTGGCGAGGATTTCGAGTCACAGTCAATGCTCATCTATGACGGAGGAACACTCATTCAGGAGTATCCCATCCTGTTCCGAGTTCGCGGCAACTATTCCGCTTCGCATGAAAACAAAGCCTTCCGCATGAAGTATAACGACGATAAGAGTCACCATGTAATGAGGGGAGGCAAGAACGAATCACCCACAAAAGCCAAGAAATGGGTGCTTATCAACAGCTATCGCGACAAGACCTTGATGCGAAACCCTGTTGCTTGGATGATGTCGAAGCGTGGAGAGAGGGACTTTACGCCATGGTTCCAAGTCGTGGATCTCGTTGTTAATGGCGACTATCGAGGCACTTATACTTTGGCCGATGCAGTTTCTGTGGATGCGAGACGCATCAACATAACCGAAATGTTGGACACGGACATCGATGAGGAAAGCATAACTGGCGGCTATCTTATCGAGTCGGATAACAATTATAGCCGTGAGACATACCATTTCCTGTCTGGTCACGGCAATCAGATGTCTGTGCATGAACCTGATGAAGACGTCATGCAACCTGAACAGTTCAACTACATCAGGAACACATGGAACAGCATGGAGAATGTCGTCTTTGGTTCGAACTATACTGACAGAGAGAGTGGACTGCGCTCAGTTCTCGATATGGAAACATACCTCAAATGGTTCCTCATTAGTGAGTTCAATGGTAATACCGACATGATTTGTCAGGTCTTCCATTACAAAGAGCGTGGTGACGACCACTTCTATACAGGCCCTATATGGGATGCAGACCTCGCCCTCGAGAATGACCAAACCACATATCCTGCAAACGAACGCATGGATTGGACCTATAAAGTACGTCAGGCTGGCAATTACGGACAACTTGTCAGCCGTGTTCTTTCCGACCCGTCTGTCTTTGCCAACCTGCAAGAGTTGTGGGCTAAACTTCGAAAGAAGGGCAACTTCGAGCCTGAAGATGTTGCTGCAGACGTAGATTCGCTTCGAAACGAGGTACGGGCCTCTGCCAATCTCAACTTCATACGTTGGCCTTACCTCAATCAATGGCTCTCGCTCAACCCTGCAGTTCCAGGGTCTTGGGAAGCTGAGGTTGACCGTGTTCGCGACTTCGTTCGTGACAGAGTAGCATGGATGGACGAGATGCTTTCTTATGGAACAATCCGACAGGAGAATGGTGTCTATCAGATTGGCACAGCCCTCGATCTCTGTATCTTCAGCCAATTAGTCAACGAGAACGGTATGACAGATGCCAAGGCCGTACTTGTTGGCGACATAGATATGATGGACTATAATGATGAGTTCCATCCTATCGGATTGTCTTCTGCTGCTTTCGCAGGTAACTTCGACGGCAAAGGACACACCATTCGCAATCTCCATCTCAGTGGTGGCGATGCAGTCGGACTCTTTGCTTATGCAGGAATGTGTACTTTGAGCAACATCGTGTTCGACGAGAGTTGCTCTGCTGAGGGCTCAAGGTACGTTGGAATGCTTGTCGGCTATGCTCGTAACGGCACAGTCAATGTGTCAGGAGTCGAGAATCACGGTTCAGTTACGGCTACGGACAGTTATGCTGGAGGCATCATCGGCTCTGGCAGACTGTTGGCGACCTTCAATTTGACTAATTGCAGCAACACAGGAACGATTACTGCTCCGACCAGTGCTGCGGCTCTTGTCGGCCCGTCTGCAGGCAAGATGACTGTGACGAACAGTTACAACATAGGTACTGTAAACGGAGCAGTTGAAGGGAAAGAGTTTGCATTTGCAACGAAGAGTCTTGTTCTCAACAATTGTTGGGACTGCACTTCCACGCAGACCAACAACATGACACTCGCTCAAGTGGATAACGGTTACCTTTGCTACCAGCTCAACTTCAATGGTGGTGGCGACAAATGGCGCCAGAATCTTGACAATGGCAGACAGCACGACCCGTATCCTATCCTGCGAAAGACTTCAGGGACAGTTTATGAAAAGGAAGGAAGATACACCAATATAAACGCTGAGGCTTCAACCTTCCGCTACTATAAACTTGTGGTAACTTATCTGCAAGGCGGTGGAGGTTGCATACAGTTCTCTGAGTTTGACATTCTGAACGAAAGCCTCGAGGAAGTTCCTGAACTGTCTGTCTATGCTGGAGGGCCTGAAGGATTCAACAACGAGAATTGGGAGAATGCGGCTGATAACCAGACGTACACCAAATATTGCGCTTCTTTCTCAGGTTATGCCTACTTCCTCTTCGATGCTGGCAGCGAGGTGGATCCTTATGGATATCGCATTTATACTGCTAATGACACGCAGAACAATCCTGATCGCAACCCGAGTTCCTGGAAACTTTACGGCAGCAACACGCAACTTTATGATCCTGAAGACAGTGAATGGGTGCTTATTGATGAGCGCGAAGACGACTGGACGATGCAGGCTACGAACTATACACCTTACGACTTCTACATTCCTCATGCACTCGAATCACTCGCGTTGGACAAGCATTCGGCAATGCTCGAGGTCGGTCAGGAAGCGCAGCTGGAAGCAATTCTCACGCCTGTCATCATGCAGAACATCGGCCTGCAATGGACTTCCACCAATGAAGATGTTGCCACAGTCGACCAGAACGGACACATCGTGGCAGTAGGTTTGGGTACGGCAGACATCATCCTTTCCGCTCCCAACTACAGTACCTTGCAGGACACTTGCAAAGTTACAGTCGTAGAAGAACTGCCAGGACACCGTTACTATCAGTTTGCGATAGAGGCTATCCGGAATGGTGGTACCATCCAGTTCTCGGAGTTCGACCTCCTTGATGCTGATGGCAATGAGATAGATCCGCTTACTCTTTATGCTTGGACAGGGAGCTACGTCAGCAATCATCCCCAAGCAGACCTCTTCGACAACTCTCCCTACACCAAGTATTGCGGCAGTTTCAGTGTCGGCACCACATTATATATATATGTGGATGCTGGGAGAAAGGTCACACTTTCCGGCTATCGGATAACGACTGCCAACGATACCAACAAGTATCCTGGCCGTAACCCTGCTTCGTGGTCACTCTTTGGCAGCAACACCAAGAGCGAAGTTCCTGACGATGAGGTGTGGACTCTCCTCGACCATCGCGAGAATGATAATACGCTTGGAGCTGTCAACTATACACCTTACGACTTCTTCTTCAGCTATCCTCAGCCAGTTATTCCTGGAGATGTGAATGGCGATGGAGAGGTGGACACGCTTGACTATGAGGCTCTTAAACTCTATATCGTGGGCAAACCGGTAGAGGGATTCGTCCCTGAAGCTGCCGATCTCAATGCCGATGGAAAGGTAAATGCACAAGACTTGGTGCTGCTGAGAAATATGATAATGAACTGACGGGCAAAACGTGGGCAGCGTCGTTGGCAAACGTAACACTATACAATCGCAAACGTAACACTATACAATTGCAAACGACACACTATATGATTGCAAACGACACGTGTGACGTTGAGCAATTTCGCGTGTGACGTTGACAAAGTTTCCGTGTGACGTTGAACAGCTCACCCAATTGAACAAAAAAAGACCGGCAGATATACTTATTTAACCATAAGCAGTTAAAAAACGTTAAGAAACGAGAAATAAGTGTCAACGAAAGCAAAAAGACTGAACGAAAATACTTATCTTTGCTTGCTATTTGTCACTAAAATGTGGCAGGATCCAGCAATTGCGACGTAAAAACTAGGAAAATCATATTAATTAAACCAATTTATTAACTTCTAAAACCAAACAAAAATGAAGAAAGTAATTACATCTTCACGCACTCTTTGGTTAGGCCTTCTCACTATGGTGATGATGCTTGCCAGTCAGAGTGCATTGGCGGAGTACGTTCCACTCACCGCTTTGTCTGGCCAAAACGCCTACAACAGTGGTAGCGAAGGCTTCGAAAAACTGGTTGATACCAAGGAATCAACCAAGTGGGGCACCTGGTTCGGTCCGGAAAATGCAAGTGGTGATGAAGACGAGATGATCGCTTACATCATCGTGAAAGCTGACAAGGCAGTGGTGCCTAACTACTACTTCCTCGTTACGGGTAACGATACAGGTAGTTTCCCTGATCGTAACTGGTCTTCTTGGAAGATTTATGGCGGTAACTTTGCCAGTGATGACTTGGCTGTTCGCGAAGGCGAAGGTTGGACACTCATCGACAATAAGGAGAGCGAACCCCTGCCACAAGCCAATTTCGGCTCTATCACCTTGGAGTTCGACTATACTGGTACAGAGGCTTTCCAGTATTACTGGATTGAGATTACCGAAGCTGTCGGCTACACTGGTACCGATGAGAATGAGATTTATCTGCAGATGTCTGAATGGGGTCTCGGTTCTTATGGTGAATTCCAGAAGTACCTCAAGGACCTTGCTGACGCAGGAACTGGTCTTGACGAGCCAGTCAAACTCAATGTTCTTGAAGGAACTAAGATGACAGGTAACGAGAGCTTGCCAGACCTGTTCGACGGCGATGTAACGACCAAGTGGGGTAATGGCTTGACCAACAGAAATGAAGGTGAGACAGCTAATGGCGCATACTTCATCGTCAAGGCTTCTCGTTCTATGCTGCCCACATACTACGCTCTGACTACAGCCAACGATACTCAGCAGTATTCTGGCCGTAACTGGAAGCAGTGGCAGATCTATGGCATGAATGCCGATAGCGATGAGGCTGTAAAGCGTGATTCTGAAGGTTGGGTTGCTCTCGACAAGAAGTACAATGTCGGCAGAGATCAACTTCCAGCAGCTAACTTCACTCAGGTCTTCTTCACCCTTTCCGAAGGAAACGAAACTGAGTACAGATACTTCAAGCTGGAGCTCGACCAGATTATGACTAACGGCGATTACATGCAGATGGCTGAGTTCGCTTTGGGCGACCAGTACACACTTGCATTGGATTTGGCTGCTATTGCTTCGTCTGCAGAAAGTGACTTCGATCCTGACCTCTTCGCAGAGAAAGCTCAGCTCGACAAGATGGTTGAAATCATAGCAAACGTAAGGGCTTGCACCGATCCTGCACAGTTGGGTTCTCTGAGATCGGCTGTCGACAATCAGAAGCAAGTGATTGAACAGTCTGCTGCAAGCTATGCAGAACTGATCACTGCTCGCAATCAGATTGTCAATGCCATCGATGGTGGCAAGCTTTCTGACGAAGCTGTTGCTTATCTGACAGCATGGATTAGCGAGACTGATCCTATCGCTCCCAATGAGGACTATCCTGTTGGTAACCTCGCTTACCTCAAGGCTAACCGCCAGATTACCGGTGCTGAAGCTGTGGCTGAGGCAAACCGCATCAATTCTTACCTCATCAACAACAGCGAAACAGATCCTGCCATCTATGCTACATACGAAACAATCGTTGATGCAAACGGTTTCAACGAAGGTGAGTATGGACATGGACTTATTGATGGTGACCGTGATGGCACCAAGTGGTGTGCAAATACCAGTCACCAGCCATGGGTTCTTGTCTTCAAGGCAGACACTCCCATCCAACCTACATACTATGGCCTTGTAACAGGTGGTGACACCTCCAGCTATCCTGGCCGTAACTGGAAGAGTTGGAAGATTTATGGCGCCAACTTCGATGAGCCTGTAGAGCCTGTCATGATGGACGATCCGGACTTCACAAGCAAGGCTGATGCTATCCGCAACTCCGATGCTTGGGTTCTCCTCGACAACAAGGTCAATATTGGCAGCGACATTCTCCATACAGAGAGCCTGTTTGAGAGCTACCTTTATCTGTCCGAGGGTTGCGCAGTTCCTTATGAGTACTTCAAGATTGAAGTTTCTGCAGCAGGTAGCGGTGACCTCATCCAGATGAACGAGTTCACATTCTACAACACAGGTAACCTGTTCGAATATCGTGAAAGCTTCGTAGAGGAGTTTGTTGATTATGATCCAGCAGAAAGACTTGCTTATGGCGAGGACATCGATGCTTATAAAGAAAAGTTCGAAGAGCTGCAGACCACTGTCAACGCTCCCGATGTGATGAAGCTCAGGAACGAACTGACAGCTCTCCAGAGCCAGATTGAAGCATCTGCTGACAAGTACGAAGAGTACGAGGCTGTTTACGAAGAAATTCCAGGTCTCGACATTCCTTCTGAAAGCCTGACTGCTTGGCAGACTGGTTACACCACAGAGAATGTAGCTCCCGGCAGCCTGTACATTCGTGGTACTCACGATAACATCGTTAACACAGAAACCAACTATGGTTCTCTCGATAACGATCAGCTCCAGGCTGAGATTGATTACCTCCAGTGGATCATCAATGCAGTAGACGAAAGCAACGATTGCCACTATATCCTGCTCGGTGGTAACACAGTCAGTCAGTTTGGTGACGGCTTCTATGGTCACCTCATCGATGGTATCGCACTGAACACAACAGAAATTAATGAAGAGACAGGCGAAGAAGTTGAAGTCAAGGCTACCAAGTGGGGCGGTTCACCTGATCCCGATGGTAACACCTACATCATCTTCCGTACTCTCGACAAGACCAATCCTTTCTTCTACACGCTGACAACAGGTAACGATGCTGCTTCTTATCCTGGTCGTAACTGGGGCACTTGGTACATCTATGCCGCTAACTTCGAAGGTGACGGCGACGCCACTAAGGATGCTGAAGGATGGGTTCTCGTTGACGCTAAGGAAGACACAGGTCAGGACCGTCTGCATCCCGTAAATGCGCAGCCTTCTTACTTCGGCTTCAGCACCGAGACCACCGAAGAGTATACATATTATAAGGTAGTCGTAACGAAGGCTTACAACGGCTCTCAAATTCAGATGAACGAAATCTACTTCGGTACAGAAGAAGAGTTTGAGGCAATCAAGGCTGAGTACACTGCTGCTGCTCAGGAATTCAACACTGATGTTACAGCAGAACAAGCTCTCATTGACGAATATGAGGCAACAATTCCTGACATTGACGAGTGCGCTAACATGGAGGCTCTCTTCCGTGTGAACTACGCTCTTGAAACTCTCCGCGATAAGATTGAAGCAAGTGTTGCTACATACGAGAAGTATCAGAACACAGTTGAAGAAGCTAAGGCTTACCTCGCAGAGAATGGCTTTGCTGAAAGCGAAGCTCTGACAGTCTTCCAGAACTACCTGAACGGTGATGTTGCTGAAGGCCCATCAGAACTCTATCCTAATGGTGTTGCTGCTTACATTGTCGACGAGCACACTTTGGCAGACAGCGTTATTCTCGAAGAAATTGAGTTCCTGGAATCCCTGAAGGTTGCTGCCGTTGCTGCAGGTTATGGTCCTGGCATGGAGATTACTCCTCTCATTGTCAACCGTACCTTTGCAAAGGCTGGTGACATGCTGAAGGACGAGTCCGGTAACAACGTTGGTCGTGAGGCTGAAGGTTGGGACGGTTACATCTATCGTACCAATAACGATGGCGAAAGCGACGTTTACGCAGCTGAGTTCTGCAACGTAAACGCTAAGTTTGATGTCAGCCAGACACTCACAGACATGAAGCCCGGTTACTATAAGGTAACGCTCAATGCCGGCTATCGCGCTAATGGCGACGACAAGATGCTGAGCTACAACTATGCAGCTATGGCATACGCTAACGAAATCGCCACTTATGTTCCCGTTATTCGTGAAGGTGCTGCTGATGACGAGCACGCTTGGAAGGGCGCTTATGCCGACAAGCAGATCTACAGTGCTGACTCTACCGAAACATTTGGTTGGGGTATCTGGGGTTGCGAAGGTGCTGCCCATGCATTTGCACAGGGTCGCTATGCAATCACAATGGTTGCTAAGGTAACTGATGGCACTCTGACTATCGGTGTGAAGAACGAGGGCACTCAGGGCAACGAATGGACTGGTGTGGGTAACTTCAAGCTTTGGTATCTCGGTGAAGAAGCAACTGCTGAGGCTCTCGAAGAAGCTGCTGCATACAATGCTGCTCGTGTGGAAACTTTGGCAAAGTACCTGGAAGAATCAGAAGGTACAGAGGCTGAGAACTACAGCTTGGCTCCTGGCTTCGGTGCTATTCAGCTGACTACGCTCCAAGATAATGGTGCTGCTACCTATGAGGCTGAAAAGATCATCGGTGAGACCATGCAGTCTATCTACGAAACGAAGAAGGCTTACCTCGCTCTCTTCGAGGCTTCAGAAAAGGTTTACCTCCATTGGGTTGACTTTGCATCAGCACCTGATGCTCTTGATGAAGCTGTCTTTGGCGTAAGAGACAATCTTGACGAAGGTGCATATGCAGATGCTGAAGCTACTCTCGCAGCAAAGGCTGAGCTCTATGCAACATGGCCCGACTACCTGCAGTTGAAGGCTGCCACTAAGGTTGATGTTTCACAGGAAGACTTCACGTTCGACCTCGTTAGCACTGGTTCAAGACCTAACCTTGACCTTGCAAACATCTATGAACCTCTGGAAAAGGATGAGACAATCCTTGCCTTCGACTATACTGCTGAGCAGGATATCGAGAATGGCGTGATCATGTACAATACTCCTCAGCTGATGACTGATGTCAGAGAGCAACTTGCTACTCTTCCCGCAACAAGCGAAATGACTACAGTTTATGTCAATGTTTCAAAGGGTATTAAGCAACTCGGCTTCGGTACTGCTGTAGATCATGGTATCCGCTGGTACATCAACTACAATGCCGGTGCAGAAGATGTCCTTACATTAGTTGCCCAGAACTTCCGCTTCATTACGAAGGCAGAGATGAAGGCAGCTGGCGGCAAGCCTCTGAATGGTGAGGTTGGTGACGTGAACGATGACGGCGAAATTACAATTGCTGACGGTGTAGCTGTTCTGAATGCAATGGCTGGTGAGGAAGTTCCTGGTGATGCTGATGTGAATGGTGACGGCGAAATTACAATTGCCGACTTCGTAGCAGTCCTCAACATCATGGCTGGACAATAATCTCTCAGATTACTCTATCATTCTCTTGGTCAGGCACGAGGCCTGACCAAGAGAATATCTTTAAATTAAGTAACACCTATTTATATTACAACAATGAGGAAGCTCATTCTTACACTCTCAACGTTATTCTTTATCATCTGTTCTTGTACGGAAGACATTGATACATCTGCGCGCTATGTCTTTACGGAATATACAGTTGCCAGCTATCTTGAGGCACACGCAGACTATTCACAGTATCTCGAACTGACAAAGTTGGTGCCTGTGAGTGGTAGGAGTAAGTCTTCCGTCTACCAGCTCCTGACGGCGCGTGGTAACTATACATGCTTTGCACCCACTAATGAAGCGATTAATGAATACCTGAAAGATTTGGTTGAACAGGGATTGATTAACGAACCTTCGTGGGATGCTTTTACTGACGAAAGGAAGCTCGACTCTATCCGTAAGGTTGTCGTGCTTAACACGGTTATTGATGGTGGCGATATGGAATCGCAGCGATACACCATCAACCTTATTAATTCAATTGGATACGGAAAAGAAAATGCAGAGTTCCCTCTGCCTAATATATATGACCACAAGCTGACTGCCAGCAAGAGCAAAGGAGATACAATCTACCTTGACAAGGAGTGTCCTATGGATCCTGTCAATTGTGACATTCCTGTCATCAATGGTGTCATCCACCAGTTGCACAAGGTTATTGCTCCAAAGGACGAGTCTTGTGCCCGCTATTTGCAAGTTATCCTCGATGAGAAGCGAGAAGGCTATCTGATGATGGCCAGGGCGTTGCAGGCTTGTGGCTTTATGGACACGCTGAGCAAGGTGCGCGATGAAGCTTACGAAGCACTTTACCAGGCAGAAGGTGAAAACCTTGACATGAAGGATTACCAGTCGAAGGGTGGTGGCGATATGTCTGCTACGGCTGGAGACCCAGATGCACATGCTCCAGAGCACAGAAAATACGGTTTCACGATTTTCAGTGAGACAGACGAGTTCTGGCAGTCGCAAGGAATTGATCCGACGGCTTCTGATGCCATTGAGAGGTTGCAGAACTGGATTGTGACAAACAACATGTACCTCAGCGATGGTGGCTATCAGGCTGACAACAACTACACTTCTCCCAAGAACATGCTGTATCAGTGGGTAGCCTACCATGTGTTGCCCATGAGAATTCCCGCCAACAAGTTGGTGCATCATTGCAACGAGTTGGGTTATAGCTACAGTGCTCCTACCAGATACTCCATCCCAGTCATGGAGTGGTATCCTGTGTTTGGAGGTGGCCGTTTGCTTAAGATATACGAGAGCGCTGAGAGTAATGGCATATATTTGAATAGTTTCCCAGAAAGAGACAATGGCATAACCGGAACAGGACACGAGAGCTATTGCGCTCCTGAGAAGCGTGGCGTTCTTATCGAAACAAGTAGTGAGAACGCGATAGTTACTGACATTGTCAATGCCTGCATTTATCCTATAGACAAGCCTTTGGGATATAATGATGTCACACGCGATGACTTAGGCAAGGAACGTATCCGCTTCGACCTCTTTGCCCTTTTCCCTGAAGCCATTACCAATGGAATTCGTCGTGCTGACAGCCCGCTCGGCAAGTGGCAGCATGTCTTCGTCTCTCTCTACAACAGGTATAATTATTTCGACAACATGAGAATCATGAATGAGGAAACGCACTTCATTCATTATAATGGTTACAAGACGCCTTGGGCTAACTACAGTGGTGACGAGGATAAGGCTTTCGGACATTTTGATATCATTTTCAAGTTGCCTCCTGTTCCCAAACGCAACACATACGAGTTCCGTTACAAACTGCTTGCCACAGCAGCTCGCGGCATTGTGCAGGTTTACTTCGGTAACAATCCGGACAAACTCCCGGTAGCCGGCATTCCTATTGACATGACGAAGAATGTGGAAGTCTTCTTTGGCGAAGGTGCAACGTGGGGAGACTTGTCGGACAACGGCAAGGATGAAGACCAGATTATCGACATTGACCATAAACTCCGTAATCACGGCCTGATGAAGGCAACGAAGCACGAGACAGAGATGAGCGCCACTGCTACTGCCCGTTCGAAGAACAATTGTAGCCGACACATCATTGTGCGTCAGACACTCGATCCGAGCGAGACTTATTATGTCCGCTTCAAGTCTGTGCAGCCCGACCTGACACGTCCTGAACTGTACCTCGACTACTTCGAGTACTGTCCGAAGGAGATATATGACAGCCCCGAAAAGCCGGAGGACATCTGGTGATGTAAAGAGCTGATTATCAAGCAGGCGTGCTTTTATGTAGGTAAGGGCACGCCTTGTTTGTGAACACAGCGTGGATAGTTGTCAAACTTCACACTAGTAAATTGCAATCGTCACACTATACGATTGCCATCGTCACACGTGATCTTTGCCAACATCACTGCAGTCGTTTGAGAATGACTCATAAAGCATAATAAATATAAAGGTATGAAACGAATATTTTTCCTCTTTTCCCTCTTGCTGACGGTCTTGTTGTCAATGGCTCAGCAGAAGTCTTTGCGCGAGTTGCAGCAAGCCTTTGTCGATTTGCGTTTCGGCATGTTCATCCACTACAACATGCCCACTTATTCCATCGAGGACTGGCCCGACCCCGATATGCCTGTGTCGGCTTTCGCTCCGACAAATCTCGACTGCCATCAATGGGCAAGGGCTGCCAAGTCGGCAGGCATGACTTATGGCTGCCTCACGACCAAGCATCATAGTGGCTTCTGCATTTGGGACACGAAGACGACCGACTACAATTCCCTTCAATCGCCAGCCCATGTCGATGTGGTTCGCCAGTATGTTGATGCTTTTCGCCAAGAGGGACTTGCCGTGATGCTGTATTTCAGCATCCTCGACACCCACCATCGCATCCGTCCTGGGCACATCAAACCTGAACATACCAAGTTCATCAAGGCCCAATTGAAAGATCTTCTCACCAATTATGGCGACATTACGGCACTCATCATCGACGGTTGGGATGCTCCTTGGTCACGCATATCTTATGATGAAATTCCTTTCGAGGAGATTTACAACTACATCAAGAGTTTGCAGCCCAATTGCCTTGTTATGGACCTTAATGCAGCCAAGTACCCTCGCGAGGCACTCTTCTACACCGATATCAAGTCGTATGAGCAAGGAGCAGGACAGAAGATAAGCACCAGCGAGAACCGTCTTCCTGCTCTTGCTTGCCTGAGTATCCAGCGCACTTGGTTCTGGAAGGAGTCTATGCCGACAGACAAGCTCAAGAGTGTTCGTTGGCTTGTCGAGGAGAATATCCGTCCCTATAATGAGGCTTACTGCAACTTCATCCTCAATGTCGCCCCCAATCGTAAGGGATTGATGGACGATAATGCTGTCGAAGCGCTTCGCCAAATCGGCCAGATATGGAGGCATGAAGGTCCTACGAAACCCGTCCCTGAATGTGATGCCCCCATCATCAAGCACAACTTCGCCAAGCGTCAACCCACAGAATACAGTTGGAGCTATGACTATGGAATAGGCGATTTTGCCAACGATGATGACTTTGCCTCTGCTTGGACCTCGCATCCGACGGTCGAAGAGCCATGGTGGGAAGTCGACTTGCAAGGCAAGAAGCGCATCTCGCTCGTGACCATTGTTGAGGAAACTAAAGGCAGTATTCAGACATATAAAGTAGAATACAAGAAGGGAAAACGTTGGCACACCATCTTCGAAGGAATAGCTCCCGAGTGTCGTGTCAAGCAACATCACTTCTCGCCTGTCAAAGCAGAAAAAGTCCGCATTACCATAAAACGGCATCATGGCAAACTAGCCTTGGCCGAGGTGGGTGTGTACTAAATAACATTCCTCTGTTGCCCTTTCTGTTCAGATAATGACAGATAGGGCATTTTTTTTGTCAATAAGCATTGATATCCCAGTTAAAATTTGTATCTTCGCGCCGTAATTTGCATAAATACACATAAAGACTAATGGAAAAGATACAAGAACTCACCGAAAAGATCCTGCGCGAGGGCGTGGAAAAGGGACAGGCTGAAGCCGACCGCATCATTGGAGAGGCAAAAGAGCAGGCAGAAAAGATTCTGCAGGAAGCTCGTCAGCAGGCTCAAGATATCGCAGCTCAAGCACAGAAGAAAGCAGCCGAAACCGATGCGAACACACGCAACGAGCTGAAGATGTACACAGGTCAGGCACTCAGCGCACTCAAGAGTGAAGTGACAAATGTACTGACTGACGGCGTAGTTAAAGAGGCTGTCGAGGGTTTGAAGGCAAGTCCCGACTTCCTCGGAAAGTTTGCTGTTGCTCTCGCAGAAAAGTGGTCTGCCAACGAGCCCATCGTCATCTCCAGCAACGAGGCTGAGAGCCTGAAGGCTTACTTTGCAGCAAAGGCAAAGGCTTTGCTCGACAAAGGTGTCACCATCAACAAGGTGAATGGCAAGGACACATTGCTTACGATTGCTCCCGCCGATGGCAGTTACAAGGTGAACTTCGGCCAGGAAGAGTTCGAAACCTACTTCAAAAACTTCTTGCGTCCACAACTCGTGGAGATGCTTTTCTAGCATAAAGGCTGATGGCAAATTACTATTGCATGATAGCCGGCTTGCCGGACATCGACCTGAAGGACGCAAAGCCAGGCCTGAGCATTGAGGACATGCGTGAACAATGCGAGGAGGTGCTGACACAGGGGGACAAGAAGTTGCTCTTCTACTTCTTCTTGCACTTCGATTGTGTCAATTTGGTCAAGTTGCTCAAGAACCCAGAGGCAGACATCGACCAATGGGGCAACTTCTCGCTCGACCAGTTGCGCGACCTCATTACCAGTGCCACAGAGCTCAACTTCAACGTGCATCGTTACCCAGCTTTCATGAGTATCTTTGCCCGCGAATATGCCTTCAACAAGGACAAGGCAGGCTACTTCCCTGAAGACGAAATGGCTTATCAGTTCTTCGATTATGCCATCAAGACTTGCCCCAACCGCATGATGCGTCGTTGGTACAAGTTGAATCTCGACATCACCAACATCCTTACAGCCATGTTGGCACGCAGTCAGGGCTGGAGCGTCGGTGACTTCATCAAGGGAGAAGGCGAGGTGCAGGAGATGATACGCGAGAACAAGACCAAGGACTTCAACCTCGGACTGGAGTTCGACTACATCCCCCAGCTCATGAAGATAGCGGATGAGGAGGACCCCGTCCGCAAGGAAAAGATGATTGACGCCTTCAAGTGGATTTGGCTCGACGAGCGTACTTTCTTCGAACCCTTCAGCATGGAAGCAGTCTTCGCCTACCTCTGCAAACTCGAAATGCAGGAACGTTGGGCAAAGCTCGACGTCGAACAAGGCAAAGAAACCTTCCAGAGGATAATTGACGACCTGAGGAGCGAGGCACAAGTGCCAGAAGAATTCAAGGCTCCAACTATTCACAGATAAAAACAAACACAACATAACAACATGACAAAAGGTATTGTTAGTGGCGTAGTTGCCAATATGGTCACGCTCCGAGTGGACGGTCCTGTGCTCCAAGGCGAAATATGCTACATCACAACTGGTGGCGACCGATTGATGGCAGAGGTCATCAAAGTGGTCGGACAAGACGTATATGTGCAGGTTTTCGAAAGCACACGTGGTCTGAAAGTCGGTGCCGAAGCAGAGTTTACGGGGCACATGCTCGAGATTCAACTCGGTCCAGGCATGCTCAGTCACAACTACGACGGACTTCAGAACGACCTCGACAAGATGGAAGGTGTCTTCCTGAAGCGTGGCGAGTACACAGAGGCTCTCGATGGCGAACGCATTTGGGACTTTGAACCTCTCGTGAAGGAGGGTGACAAAGTACAGGCGAGTGATTGGCTCGGCAAAGTGGAGGAGAACCATCAGCCCTTGAAGATAATGGCTCCCTTCCAGATGAAAGGCACAGCCACAGTCAAGAGCATCGTGGCGAAAGGCCAGTATAAGATTCACGACACCATTGCCGTCCTGACCGACGAGCAGGGCAATGACATCAAGGTCGATATGGTTCAGCACTGGCCTGTGAAGTTTGCCATGACCAATTATCGCGAGAAACCCCGTCCATTCAAACTGCTCGAGACAGGTGTTCGCACCATCGATACCTTCAATCCCATCGTGGAAGGTGGAACAGGCTTCATTCCTGGTCCCTTCGGTACGGGCAAGACCGTATTGCAGCACGCCATTTCGAAGCAGGCAGAAGCCGACATCGTGATTATCGCTGCCTGCGGTGAACGTGCCAACGAGGTTGTGGAAATCTTCACCGAGTTCCCCGAACTGGTTGACCCCCACACAGGCCGTAAATTGATGGAGCGCACAATCATCATTGCCAATACCTCTAACATGCCTGTTGCAGCTCGTGAGGCTTCCGTCTATACCGCCATGACAATGGCAGAGTACTACCGCTCGATGGGACTCCGTGTTCTCTTGATGGCCGACTCCACTTCACGTTGGGCACAGGCTCTCCGCGAGATGTCCAACCGCATGGAAGAATTGCCAGGTCCCGATGCATTCCCAATGGATCTCGGTGCCCTCATCAGTAACTTCTACGGTCGTGCCGGTTATGTTTATCTCAACAACGGTGAGGTTGGCTCCGTCACATTCTTGGGAACAGTATCACCTGCCGGTGGTAACTTGAAGGAGCCGGTAACGGAGAACACAAAGAAGGTTGCCCGTTGCTTCTATGCTCTTGAGCAGGATCGTGCCGACAAGAAGCGCTACCCTGCAGTCAACCCCATTGATTCTTACTCAAAGTACCTCGAGTATCCCGAGTTCGCAGAGTACATCAAGGAGCACATCAACGAGGAATGGATTCCGAAGGTGCTCGCTTTGAAGACTCGCATGCAACGTGGTAAGGAGATTGCCGAGCAGATAAACATCCTGGGTGATGACGGTGTGCCTGTCGAGTATCATGTTACCTTCTGGAAGTCAGAAGTGATTGACTACGTCATCCTGCAGCAGGATGCCTTCGATGAGGTGGATGCTGTGACACCCCTCTCACGCCAGGAAGAAATCCTCAACCTTGTTACGAGAATCTGCGACAAGGAAGACTACAAGTTCGACACCTTCCTGCAGGTCATCGACTTCTTCAAGAAGATGATTAACCTCTGCAAGCAGATGAACTACTCCCTCTACCAGAGCGAGCAGTACTATGACTACATCAAGCAAATCGAAGCAATGTTAAATGCATAAGAAAGATGGCTACAGCATTTCAGAAAGTATATACAAAGATAAGCCAAATAACGAAGGCTACCTGTTCGCTCAAGGCGAAGGGTGTCGGCTACAATGAGTTGGCAACCATCAACGGCAAGCTTGCTCAGGTGGTAAAGATAATCGGTGACGATGTTACGCTGCAGGTCTTCGAAGGAACTGGCGGTATTCCCACCAACGCGGAGGTCGTGTTCTTGGGTAAAAGCCCGTCCCTCAAGGTCGGCGACCAGCTGGCAGGACGCTTCTTCAATGCTTATGGTCTGCCCATCGACGGCGGTCCTGAGATTGAGGGCAGAGAGGTAGAGATTGGTGGCCCCTCTGTGAACCCCGTTCGCAGAAAGCAACCCAGCGAACTCATCGCCACAGGTATTGCAGGTATTGACCTCAACAATACGCTCGTCTCGGGACAGAAGATTCCGTTCTTCGCTGACCCTGACCAGCCGTTCAACGAAGTGATGGCCCTCGTTGCCATGCGTGCAAAGTGCGACAAGATCATTCTTGGTGGCATGGGTATGACCAACGACGACTACTACTTCTTCCGCAACACCTTCGCAAATGCCGGTGCGCTCGATCGCATCATCAGTTTCATCAACACCACCGAGGACCCTGCCGTGGAACGACTTCTCATTCCCGACATGGCATTGGCAGCAGCCGAGTACTTTGCCGTCGAGAAGCACGAGACCGTTCTTGTCCTGCTGACCGACATGACCAGCTATGCCGACTCGCTCTCTATCGTGAGCAACCGTATGGATCAAATCCCGTCGAAGGACTCCATGCCGGGTTCTCTCTATTCCGACTTGGCGAAGATTTACGAGAAGGCCGTGCAGTTCCCCGAGAGCGCAGGCGGTGGCTCAATTACCATTATCGCTGTGACTACGCTGTCCGGTGGCGACATCACGCATGCCGTGCCCGATAACACGGGTTACATCACGGAGGGTCAGCTCTACTTGCGTCGCGATAGTGATGTGGGCAAAGTCATCGTCGATCCGTTCCGTTCGCTGTCCCGTCTGAAGCAACTTGTTGCGGGTAAGAAGACCAGAAAGGACCACAGCCAAGTCATGAATGCTGCCATCCGACTCTATGCCGATGCGGCTAATGCCAAGACGAAACTGGAGAACGGCTTCGACTTGACTGATTACGACAACCGTTGTCTCGACTTTGCGAAGGACTATTCGAGCAAGTTGCTTGCCATCGACGTCAACCTCAATACCGAGGAGATGCTTGATGTAACGTGGTCTCTCTTCCGTAAGTACTTCAAGCTCGAAGAGGTTAACATTAAGAAAGAGTTTACCGATATATATTGGAAAGACTAAGATTCCGAAAAGCAGAGCGTGCCTGGTTGACAAACCAGGCACGCTTAGTTTGTAAACGTCACACTTGATGATTGTAAACGTCACACTTGATGATTGCCAGCGACTAACGTGACGTTTGCCAATGACTAACGTGACGTTTGCGATTTAGCCATGTGACGTTTGCCGATGTCACGTGAGGGCTATAAAAAACAGCTCCCGCATCTCGCGACGCAGGAGTAGGGTGGCGCACCGATCTATAAGTAAAAAACTACTGTGTTCTTTAGTTATTTGTCCTCCTTCGGCTCCATGCCTTAGAAGTAGGTCTTCTTGTTGCGGTTAACTTATTCTTTCCTCAGCCTTTTCATAGCGAGTCGGAGTGCGTCGCCGACGTACATGCTATGTGCAGAGACCTTTGCTGCTAAAAAGTTCAGGCGTTTGCAGCACATCTCAATCTCGTCGTCGCCGAGAGGCGCATCCTTGCAAAGCTGCAGTATCAAGCTAGATGCCACCACCAACTCCTCCTTTGTCATCATCGACTTCGGATTGCTTCCGGCAGCATCTTCTATCTGTTGGGTGAGCAGTCCGAAGATGCGCAGCCAGTCGTCACTCTCCAGGTGTCCGATTCCGTTAATAGCCTTATTCATCCACTCTTTCAGGCTCTTCCTATCGAAGGGAATGCTTGTTGAGTCAGCCATTCCTGAAATGATTCCCTGTCCGTTTTGCAGTTGCTGCCTCCATGCCTCGTACGTTTTCCTTGCCTCTTCATTGTTGAACAAAGACAAAGCCCCCATGTTAATGTCTCCATCTCGCTTCTGCACTTTCTCGCCATAGGTGCGGACAAGTATGCCTTGGCGTATGTCCTTGTCGTCCGTGTCCCACCACTCGACGGCATAGACCGTGCGAAAGTCCTTGTTTCTGGAGTCTTGATAGACTGCTATGGCATAGCTCGAACGTGGTCGTGCACCGATGATGATGGCATCTTTGTTGGTCTTGATGTTCCACTTCTGCCGAGTGCTGTACTCTATCGGGTTGAAGTCTGTGTAAATAGACAATAGGCGAATGTTGCTTTCGAGCGAGGTAAAGACTTCCTGAAGCTTGTCGAGGAGCTTGAAGTTGGCGCGTCCGATACGGAAGTTATGGATTTCCGTTTCCTCTAGCACCTTATCGAATGCCTTTTCGTCGCGTTCCATGTAATTGTTCACGGAGTGCTCGATGCCCTTGGCATTAGCGATTTGCTCGAAGGCTTGCTGAATTCGTACTTCCTGACTGATGTATTCTTCCTGTGCCTTGAGACTTGAAGTGAGGACGAGCAAGAAGAGCGTCACGAGTTTTGCTGTAGTTTTCATTTTCTATTTAGTTTAAGGGTTTATATTTCGATGGCAGTTTGTTCGCTGACTTCTATCACTTCGAAGTCGCCGTTCTCGTTGGTGACAAGCAAGGCATTCTCAGCTTGTGGCAAGGCATTGAACGTTGCTTCTATGATGTAGTTGCGCGTTTGTTGCTTCTCTTGACGAATGGTGGCTTCGCACTCGCAAAGTATCTGCATGGCAATCCGCACATTCTCCTCCGACTCGAAGATGCTTTGCCCGAGCGTATCGGGAAGTTCAGCCTCGATGGGTTGCTTCTTAGGCGCAACTGTTTTGGCAACCTTGACGGGTTTAATAGGCTTGGTAGGTTTGGCGTGTTCAATAGGTTCGTCGGAGATAACAGGCACAGGCGGCATCACCTTTTCTGCTATGACGGGCGTCTGTTGCTCAGGCTTCTGCTTTTCTATATTGAGTAAGATGAGCAAGAGCGCGCTGGCAGCGATGGCAAAAGCAGATAGAGGATAGAGCCAGCGACGCTTGGTGGCTTGGGGCTTGAGGCTTTTCATCACCCTTTGCTCCATGTCGTCGGGCATCTTCATACCTGCTGCTCGGTCGTTCTGCCGTTGCAGGGCCTGGCGGAAAAGGTTCTTCGCTTCGCTCAGGCGCAGGCGGTTGTCGTTATTCATGGTTCTTGTGTGTTAAGATGATTCTGAGTCTTTGGCGTATGCGATGAAGCTGGCTGCTGAGGCGCGATACTTCACGTTCAAGCGAGTCGCCAGCCTTGTCGGTTATGTATGCGATTTCTTTTAGAGATCGTCCATCGAAGTAGAAGAGTTGCAGGAGCATCTGTTCTTCGGGTGAGAGTTGCTGTATGGCTTCGTCCAGTTGCTGTGCTGTCGTGTCTTCTGGCAACTCATCGGGAACGTCATCACTTATGTTAAGCGGCAGCATGACTTGCCGTTTTCGCTTCCGCAGATGGTAGAGCGCTTCGTGATAGGCAATGCGTTGAAGCCAGGTCGAGACAGATGCCTTCTGCGAGTTGTAGTCCTTTAGGTGTTGATAGGCAGCGACGAAGGTGTTCTGCACTACGTCCTCCGTGTCCTCCTGCACCCCCACAATGCGTCCGACGAACACCATGAGCGATGGGCCGTAACGCTTTACAAGCTGGCTGAACTCGCTTGTCCCGCCGCCTCGTATGCGCTCTATGATGATGTTGTCGTCGTTTGTCATTCTACCTTATATAGACACAAAGAGGCGAAATGTCACGCCGAACGGACAATTTTATAAGCAAAAAATGGAAAAATGTCAATAGAAAGTTTATCGTAGCACCTTTTTGTTTCCCTTGATAACAATGCCTCGGGTGCGATTCGTGGCAGGCAATCCGGCTGGAGTAAACAGCTCCCCTCTGTCTTCCCCGAGGGGGAGGATAATGGCATCTTCGTTGTCTCTTTGCAATGTCAATGTGCCGGACGGGATGTCAGCATGGGCTTTGAAGATGGCTTCATCAAGTTGCAGGCTCCAAGAACGTGTGGCAGAAGTGGTAGAGGCAAGCGACGAAGGTATGTCCGGAACGAGCGATTCGCCGTTAGTGGTCGGGGCGAAGTACGTGTTGTCGTTGGTAGTTACCGACTCTGGCTCTACTACAATCATCGTCCAGAACTGCAAGGAAGGCAATGTGAGGGTAATCGTGCCGGTCGACGAGGTGTAGCGATAGTCCGTGAGCTCCTGCATGGCACCGCCGCAATAGTCAGGCGAAGCGACCCAAATGCGACGTACTTTGCCCAAGCCCGTCATGCCTGTCAATTTGATGGAAAGGCTTTCGAAGCGCTTCGGCCAAGGTCGTGTGGCTTGATTATCGTGCCAACAAAGCAAATAATTATTGTCCGAAACACTGGTTCCGTCCTCGTGCGTGAAATTAAGAAGATGGACAACTTGCCGGCCGTTCACTTCCCTGGCGAGCATCGTCACCTGGTTCGCTACCGGTTCCCACGTGTTAATCGTCACGTCCGAGCATGTTGCCTTGACGTTTGTCTTCTCCTTCCAGTCATCACGCAACAGGTTCTCGTAGGCCGTGAGGAAGTCGTAGTAGCGCGTCATCCAGTCCTCCAGTTGGCTATGCCACTTCATGCCTGTGTAGGGAAAGTACTCCCGGCAAAGCATGTGATCGCCCCCAAGTTCCAGGTGTGACCCGCCGAGGGCGAACATGACGGCATCTGCCATAACGACGCCAGGCGTATTGAAGTTCTTGCCGTCCGTGGTGTAGTTCATATAGGCGGCAAGTACAGAACGCAAGGTTGGGCTTTGACTGCGGTTCTCATCGATGACGTTCTTGATGTTCGAGAAGCGTCCTTCTCCACTTGTCAGGCTGTTGTTCGCATGATTTCCCCAAACTTCCGAGTAGAGGAAGTCCACCTTCCCAGTTCCGGCGATTTGGCTAACTCCCCACCCGGAGACAGCATTCATGATGAGCCGCTTTTCGGGATGTCGGTTCTTCATGTAGTTGATGAAGGTGGCAAAGCCGTTCCGAAGATTGACGCTATTCCCGTCGTAATCGTAGACATTGCCCCGCGAACCGAGCTGATCTATTTGATAGCCATCGAAGTCAAGGAAACTGTAAACCTCATCGTTGCGTTCTGCCAAATACGCCAACCAATCCTCGTTTGCAGGATTAACCAGGTAGATGTCGCTCTTCCACGAGTCTGGCAAGTCGTGCTTGTCCTTTGTCGTGTGGTTCTGGTCCTTGAAGATGAACCATTCGGGCTGCACACCACGTTCCTGCCATCCGTCGAGTACACCGAAGCAAAGGTTATAGAAGATACTCTTCATGCCTCGGTCGTGCTGAGCCTTGATGTAGTTCTTGATGGCTGATGTGTAGATGGTTCGGTTCGCAATATCTTTGTAACTTGTCCACAAACCGTCTTGTCTGGTTCCGCCTAACGGCCAATCGTGGCAGTAATGCCAGTCCTGGAACTGTACACCATTGATGTGGCAGCGGTTGAGCCACTTCATCTCAGTCTTTGTCTTGGAGGTCGTTTTGTCACTCCCGAATGTTGCCACAAAACCATAACGCGGGAATCGTGTCCAGTCGGAACTGACATCAATGGCAATCGTGGCATAGATGTTGTCGTGCTCTTCCTCGGGAAGATAGACCTCTGCCAAGTATCCTCGGAAGTCTTCGGGTGGAGTTGTCCAAGTCCATGTGCGTGCAGAGAGCAATGTGTCGGTAATGATGTCGCCAAGGAAACGGTAGCGAACGCGCATTCCGGAAGGCAAAGTGCCGGTCATGCTCAAGTTAACTGTCTCTCCGGGACTGTAGCAACATTTGTCGGTTTCAATACTGTTCCGAAGTCTTGGCAATTTTATTGTGGCTCCCGAAGCCAGTATGGGGTTGATGGTTCGCTGTGTTGCCGATTTCTTGTAGGGTTTGCTGTGCAGCGCCATCGTGCCCGAAGCAAGTGTGAGCAAGCCGCTATACGTACCTGCATCGGGTGCGTCCTCGTGCAATGCATAGTCGTTCTTGTCTGAAAAAGACGCACTCACGGCAGTCCCGATGGGGTAGAGGCAAAGCGGATAAAGGCGAGTATTAGGCAGATTTCCGCTTACATCGGCAACCTGTATCTCCTTCTTTTCTGTATCGACTTGCACGATGCATCGACCGATATTGTCAATCCGGTACTTGTAATCTCCACTTGTGTGCAGGGCGATGCGCTGTATGCCTTTAGAGAGAAGGGCGTTGGTTGTGGAAGGTCCCCAATGGTTACCCCAATCGGAAGCCTCAGTCATGAACTTCAACTCGCCACCATGAAAGAGGTAGCCTTCCCAAATATAGACACCGCTGCTTTGCTCCGTCATGGGTTGGCGAGTCCAACCTGTATTGATGGCGGAACCTACGATGTAGAGCGAAGCGCGAGCCGACATTGCCCATACAAAAATAAGTAGGGTAAGTGCGGAATATGGGAAGCGAGTCATATAAATATAATAAGGTATTGTTCTGCAAAGATATGCTTTTTTAGGAAAACAAAGAAAAATAGTGATAAAGTTTCTGCTGTGTTTCTTGTTTCATATGTCAAAACGTACTATCTTTGCAGGAGAAAAACCTAAAAACTATGGCAAATTATATTAAACAAAGCCTTGAAGAGGGCGAAACTATCATCTTCAAAGGACGGCTTCACTGGTCGTACATCTTCAGATACCTGTTATTTTCTCTCATTTTTACCATTTGTGGGATAGTCTCCATTGCGTTGGCTTACTACAAATATCCCGAGCATAAGACTACGCTCTTTTATGCCGGCATTGCTTTGCTGGTACTGGCTTTCTTCATCTGGATTATTGGTCGTATTGTCCGTACCCGTAGCGAGTTTGCCGTTACCGACACTCGTTTTGTGCAGAAAGACGGCATTTTCAACATCAAGATGACTGAGATTCCACTTGCCCGCATCGAGACCGTGAATTTCTATCAGTCTTTTTGGCAAAGGTTTCTCGGAACTGGTTGTGTGGAGATGGTTGGCAGTGGTGGCACATCCCATCAAGTGCATTGCATCGAGCAACCCATGAAAGTGCGCAAAATCATTTGTGCTTCCATCAAGAAACCTCAGAGCAACCAACAACCTAATCAGGGTAATCTGAACGTTCAGAATACCGAGAATACTCAGAACAATGAATCAACAAGTAACTGAACAACGCATCGCATTTGTCGACTGGATACGTGTCATCGCTTGCTTTATGGTAATGCTGGTGCACGCCAGCGAGAATTTCTATGGCGCTGACAACAGCGGTTTGGCAGGCAATATGTCGATGCTTGCCAACGAAAGCAATCGCTTTTGGGTGGCTTTTTATGATGGTGGAGTCGGTCGTACGGCAGTTCCTCTCTTCATGACAATCAGTGCTTTCCTGCTGATCCCCTTGAAACCGGGCATGAGCATGACGGAGTTCTATCGTCGCCGAATGCATAGAATATTACCGCCGATGCTTGTCTTTATGCTTCTTTACTGCTTCTTGCCTTTGGCATGGGGTGGTATGACTTGGGAGACATCTTGGGCAGATTTTTGTCGCTTGCCGTGGAATTTCCCATCGATGGCAGGGCATCTTTGGTTCATGTACCCCCTGATCAGTCTCTACATCATTATGCCTGTAGTTTCTCCTTGGCTCGAGAAGGCTTCGGCAAAAGACGAGCGCATTTTCCTCTACCTTTTTGCTTTCTCCACATTGATGCCCTGGTTCCATCGTTTCGTCAGCGATGAGTTGTGGGGCGAATGTTTCTGGAACGGCTTCCACATGCTTTGGTACTGCTCGGGTTATCTGGGATACCTTGTTTTGGCACACTATATACGATACCATTTGGAATGGAGCGACAAGCGACGCATTAGTATCGGCCTGGTATGCTTCCTCGTTGGAGCCGCTTTCACGGCTTGGAGTTTCTGGTTGAAAGGTGTGCCTGGAGTTGCAATCGAAACGCCGATGTTGGAGTGGAGCTGGGAGTTCTGCACCTTCAATGTGCTATTGGCAACTTTCGGACTTTTCCTGATGTTCTCTACCATTCACAAGCCTGCACCGAAACTCATCACATCGGTTGCCAAGCTTAGTTTCGGCATGTACTTGATGCACATGTTCTTCTTGGCTCCGATTGCAGCCTATTTCGTGAATGGAAATCAGGCAGAACCTCTGATTCCCGTATGGGCTGCCATTCCTGTTATAGCGGTATTGAGTTTCATTTGCTGCACCATCACGACAAAGCTCATTTCCCTTCTGCCCGGCAGCAAATGGATAGTCGGGTAAACGAGGTGTGCTAAGATACGAAATTACCCCTGTCAAGTCCGCAAACTTAACAGGGGTATTTTGTTAATTAAACGTGTGTTGTTGCCCGACTTTACCAGATGTCTTCAGGCCTTTCTGGATTGTCGTAAATCTCCTTTGCGCAGTATTCGATGAAGTCCATATAGAACTCCTTCCGGTCGGAATCGAGCACAGACTTGAGCTTGATGTAGTATGTCTCGTTGGGATCGAGTGTCTGGCGAACGAAGATGTGACGGATATTCTCACGGTCGTTCCAGTCGCGCTCGGTGCCGTCGTTTGAGTTGATGGACTTCGGCCCCTTCATGTAGCCGTTGTTACGCATCTTCTTGTCAATTTCAGCGCAGTAGTCTTCGTCGTCGGTATCACGTTCCCAACCTACTTTTCTTGCGTCCAACTCGTTTCGGCAGTCCATCGTCAAGTCCATGGGAATGCCTGCAACGGGCAGTTTGTCCGGGTTAGAGCCGAAGTAGATCTGAGCGACACCACGATTGCCATTTGCAAGAACCTTGTATCGGACTTCGTATGTTCCGCGACGCGGTACTGGCGGCAGTTTGAACATCACCTCGAAGCGGCCCACAGCCTTCATCTCGTCGCGATGCAGGTTGCACCAGTCATCGTTCCAAGCATTGTAGTAGACGAAGTTCATGTCGGCGTTCTGCTGCATGTTTTCGAAGTAGTTGTAGGTGCGGATGGAATTGGGGATGTAGACGTGCTTGTAGCGTTCTTCGGAAGCCTTTTTGAGTCGGATATCGTTGTTCATGGCTTCGGGGAAGAGACTCATGCCGTCGAAACGGATACGGTTTTTCTGCAAGTTGTCGCGCGTCTTGTCGTTATATGAGATAGGTGCGCTGATGGGATAGATGTTGCAGTTTATCATATCGTTGAGAATCGCCAGGGAAGAGTTTGTCTCCACACGGCTTCCCACCTTGTCGGGGTCGCAGCCAATCTCGACTCCGGTGCCGTGACGGCTGTTGTCCGTGATGGGGAATCGGTTGATCCAGATGCCGTTGCTGGCACCGCTTTCGGTCAGTTTGAAGAGGCGACGCTTGCCCAAAGTGGTGTAGAACTCGTACACGGGAATGGAGTAGGCTTCGGGCCTGCTCAGGTTATAGCCATACTCGTTGATGTGGAAGACGAGTTTTCCCTTCGGAATCTTCATGGGCAAGATGTGATAGGTGATCCACTGATAGAGCAGGTTGTCTTCGCTCTCGTAGTTCTCGTCGGTAGTGAAGACGTCGTCATCGCTGTATTGGTGGTTGTCGAGAATCCATTGTGTGAGCTTCTTGAGCAGGTCGGGATCGGCAGGGTCGATGCCTTCGCTGCGCCAGAAATCGTCGGTTTCGGCAAAGATGGTAAAGCCATACAGGCGGTGCTTGGGAGCATAGCCGATTTCGCCTTCTGCAAAGCCGTAGCTCGTCATGCCTACCAAGTCGGGAATCATGCCTGTTTGGTAGAGTTCCTCGTACTTCTCGTCGCGCACAGCCCTGAGCGTGTCGAACAGACCGCAAGCCTGAATGACGCGGAAGCAAGCGTAGAAGCCTTCCCTCTTCTCGTCGAGGCATTGCTGGATGTAGCTGGCGGCTGTGACGTCCTTTGGAGCGATGACTTTCTCCATTTGGTGGATGACGCCGTTGATGGACAGAATGTCGCGTTCCTTGACGCTGATGGGACAGTCGTCGTTGATGTATATGCTGTCGGGCTGATTGGCGGGTTTTCTGACGGAAAGTTTCTTGTCGTTGAGGGTTCCGAGGATGAACTCGTCCTTGTCGTTGGGGAAGTTGTCGGTCTGGAAGAAGGCATCCGTTTCGTCTCCGCCGTCGATGATGCTGTTATAGACAATGACTTTGCGGATGGAGTCCAGCTTGTGCTCGTTCGGGAAGCCGTCCCAAGAAGGTTCCGTGATGAGGCCTTCTTCGGTGAGGTCTTCCAGGTACTTCTGGATGGCTTCGTTGTTGGGGGCGAAGACCGTGTAGACACCTCGTGCGCTCAGTAGCTGACTTACCTTCGAGTCGCTGAGTTTACTGATGTTTACTTGTCGCAGGATGTCGACATAGCTGCTGTATGCCGGGTGTTTCTCCAGATAGCTCATGATGGTCTCTTCCTTGAAGACGTAACGAGCCGACGTGTCGATGTTTTCTGTACAATTCCACAAGCATACGATGCATACAATTGCAAGGAGCGGTTTGAATGTTTTTGTAAGATGTGTCATGTGTTGTTTTTCCTATATTTGCCAACAAAGTTAACATAATTTTCAATACAAAGCAACTTTTTTGTTGTATTTCTTTTGCATTTTGGTTGTATAATTGTAACTTTGTCGCAAAAAGATAAGAATAACACATAATTTATTAATCATGAAGAAGAATCTTTTCCTTTCTCTTGCACTGGTTGTTGCAGGATTCTGCCTGACTTCTTGCGAAAACAAAACTGCAGGCAATGCCGAGGCTTCCGAAGGTCTCACTCTCTCCGGTCTTAACCCAGCTGATTTCGAAAGCGACTCTACGGCTCTCTATGCCATTTCCAACAAGAACGGCATGGAAGTTTGCTTCACCAACTTCGGTGGCCGTATCGTCAGCATTATGGTTCCCGACAAGGACGGCAACATGACAGACGTTTGCCTCGGTCACGACAACATTGCCGACTACGAGAAGTATGGCGCGGAAGGCTGCAACTTTGGAGCCCTCATCGGCCGTTATGGCAACCGCATCGCGAAGGGCCAGTTCACACTTGATGGCGAGAGCTACCAGCTTCCCATCAACAACGGTCCCAACAGCTTGCATGGAGGTGGCCCGGTTGCTTTCCACAACCGCATTTGGACGGCCGAGCCTCTCGACGACCGCAGCATCGCATTCAGCACGAGCAGCGCTGATGGCGAGGACGGCTATCCCGGCAACATCAATGTCATCGTAACCTATGTCGTTACCGACGACAACGCTCTGCAAATCAACTACTTCGCTACGACGGACAAGGCAACTGTCCTGAACCTCACCAACCACTGCTACTTTAACCTCAGTGGCGACGGCTCGAAGGATTGCCTCGACGAAGTGCTGACAATCGATGCCGACAAGTTCACGGCCGTTGACGCCGACGTTGCAGTTACGGGCGAAGTGCTCGACGTGGAAGGCACACCCTTCGACTTCCGCACTCCCACTGTTATTGGAGACCGCATCGACGACGAGACGAGCGAACAGATTGTGAACGGTCACGGCTACGACCACAACTGGATTCTCAACAATCCTGGCGACATCAAGAAGGCTTTTGCCACACTCTACGACCCGAACAGCGGCATTGTGATGGAGATGTTTACCGACCAGCCCGGCGTGCAGTTCTATGCAGGCAACTTCCTGGACGGCAGTTTCGTAGGCAAGAAGGGCGTGAAGTATCCTCGTCGCAGCGCATTCTGCTTCGAGACGCAGCACTATCCCGACAGCCCCAACCATCCTGAATGGCCCAGCACGACCCTTCGTCCGGGCGAGGAGTACCTGACTACCACCATCTACAAGTTCAGCACGAAGTAAAAGAGTAATTGTTGATATAGTAAAAATGCGGCGGGTTTGGCATGACAGTCAGGCTCGCCGCTTTGTTTCTATAATATATCAGTGTGTCTTTTTAAGCAATGTTTAATTTGCTTAAATGCTTAAAAGTTCCAATGGGATAATTATGGGATTCTGGGGCACGATTTTGAGG
>JAGCFN010000065.1 GCA_017650085.1 Bacteroidaceae bacterium
AGAAGAAAAGGCTGAGGTCAAGCAGAAAACCGAGGAGGCTCGCAAGATGGCCGAAGCCATCATGAAGGGCACGAAGACTTCCGTCACAGCTACTTTCAAGAGCGACAAGGAGATAGAGATGCAGGTGAAGATGCAAATCGACGAGGAAGCAATGAAGAACGCCGGCATCGGTTGGGCAAAGCGCAAGGCGATAAAGGCAGCCATCGCCGTCATGCCAACCACAGAGAAGATGCAGTATGTCGTCAAGGGTAAACTCATCATCTGCAGCGACGGCAAAGAAAAAGACACGCTCACCATCTCCGACGACGGCAAGTACCTCTACGGCAAGATGGACGAGAAGACGAAGTTCAAGCTGACGCGGACGAAGTAAGGGGTACTATTATCCTTCATTCCGACATGATGAAAGCGTGGTAAGAGGAAAAAAGCGTTCGTAATGTTTGGTAATGTCATACGAATGCATTACCTTTGCACACAGAAGTATTACAAATGTATTACAAAGTATGGCAACATCAATAGTAAGAAAGCCTGCATCGTTCCGTCTGAGGGCAGACCTTCTGGAAGGATTGAAGCGGAAAGCTGAACAAGAGAACCGCACGTTGAACAACTACGTGGAAAGCGTCTTGCTCGACATCGTGTACGATGAACCCAACGATGTGACAAAGGCCGCCATCGAGGAAGTCATGTCAGGAAAGAATCCGGAGAAAGTCTATACAGATATAGACGAAATGTTCAATGACATTCTCAACGAAGAGGAATGAAATCGTTCAAGACTTCCACACAGTACAGGAAGGATCTTAAGCGCTACAGGAACAATCCATCGAAACTTTCAGCGCTGCATGAAGTCTTGAAATTGTTGAAGTACGAACAGCCTATCCATGCCAAATACAAGCCACACATGCTCCTCGGCCAGTACAAAGGTTGTATGGAATGTCACGTCCAGGGCGATTTCCTGCTCATTTGGGTGGATGAGGTCAACAACATCATCGAGTTGGTGCGACTCGGCACACATGCAGAGTTGTTCAAATAGAAAATTAATAATGTAACGAGATATGAAGATTGAGACAAAGATAACAGAGGCCGTGAAGGCCATTGTGGAGGAGCTCTATGGGCAAGCTGTGCCCGATAAGATGGTGCAGCTGCAGCAGACGAGACCCGAGTTCGAGGGGCAGATTACGCTTGTCGTCTTTCCCTTTACCAAGATGAGCCACAAGGCTCCCGACGCTACGGCGCTGGAGATAGGCGAACGCCTCGTGGCACGCTTGCCGGAGGTAATCGGCAAGTTCAATGCCGTGAAAGGCTTCCTCAACCTCAGCATCAGTTCGCGCCAGTGGATTGAGTTGCTGCAAGAGATACAGGCGAACCCCAGGTTCGGCTTCCTGCCCGTCACAGGCGACAGCCCGCTCGTCATGATAGAATACTCTTCGCCCAACACCAACAAGCCTTTGCATCTCGGCCACGTCCGCAACAATCTGCTCGGATGGGCTTTGGCAAAGGTCATGGAGGCCAATGGCAACAAGGTCGTCAAGACCAACATCGTGAACGACCGCGGCATCCACATCTGCAAGTCCATGCTGGCTTGGCTGAAGTGGGGCAATGGCGAGACGCCCGAAAGCTCGGGCAAGAAGGGCGACCACCTCATCGGAGACTACTACGTCGCCTTCGACAAGCACTATCGCGAAGAGGTAAAGGAGCGTGTGGCACTGGGCATGGACGAGGAGCAGGCGAAGCAGGAGGGGCCTCTCATCAAGGAAGCTCGCGAGATGCTCGTCAAGTGGGAGCAGAACGACCCCGAGGTGCGCAGCCTCTGGTAACGCTTGAACGAATGGGTCT
>JAGCFN010000008.1 GCA_017650085.1 Bacteroidaceae bacterium
AAATTGCAAACTTCACACTAGTAAATCGCCAACGTCACACTATACGTTTTGAATCGTCACTTGGGTAGTTTGTAACGGTCACCAGTCTGCTTGATTATTTCGCGCTTGAAGCGTTCTGGATAACCTGGGCGAAGAACAGGTCTGGGATTGCCTCCAGGCGTCTTCTCATACTGCCCACTCTCATCCATCCGCTTGACTGCCATATCGTTATACTTGACGATGATGAGTTGGGCAAGCTGGTTCCATTCGTCCATCATAGCTCCTGCAACACGATGACTGTAAGCCGAAAGATATTTGACGGCTTCCTCTTTGCTCATGCTTGCCGCTTTGTCCTCGACCTCAGTCTGCAGAGAGTTGTAATCCGCCTCCAGTCTGTCGCGAACTTTCTGCAGTTCAGGGAAGAGCAGATTATAGCGCAGATAGACCATATTGCTTACCCAATTCTCCACCCAATAAGCGCTTCGAGTCGAGAAATGGAAGGCGTCGGCAGTATGTTTGTCGTAGCACTCAGGCGCTTGCGTCATGTTGCAATAACAGGGTGTGAAGACCGTCATATTTGCCTCGTCGTTTGCAAACCAAGTCACTCCCCCAATATGATTGGGAAGCCAAGAGCGCATCTGACTCACATAAACACAAGCCGATTGTTGGGTACTGATGGGACGCTCGTTGAAATACTTTTGTCCGTCCACCTCAAAACTGAGTGGAGTGGGGCGATACGGCATTTCCCATGCACCCATTCCCAAGTCTTCAGTCAGAGCCAAAGGTGTGCCTTCATAGTGGTCGCGCATCATGTCCTTGACATCTTGAACAGAAAGCGGAGCCTTGGGCTTCACATAAAGTGGGAGAACTTGACCTTTCGTGTCGCCCATCGCATAAGGCAGATATGGGTTCATATCCTCGGCTGCCCACTTGTTGTAATAGCTCCATACACGAGCCTCGCAATATCGCAGGGCACCAAAATCTGCGGGAGCGTAAGCATCTGCAAATGAGAAGTCTGCATCTTTTCCGTTAAAGTAACCCTTCTCCCTGGCAAAGCTGATGACATCCTTGGCATAGAGGCAGTTCTTCTTGTCCTTGAGTGGGAACTGATGAATGCGGCTCTGATTGGCGTGACCACTAATGCAATCGTCTGGGATTCTTACTGCCACCCACACAGTTCCTTTGCGACCTGGGCCCTTTCCAATCATCTCCAGAATCCATGCTTCGTTGGGGTCAGCCACGGTAAAGCTCTCTCCTTCACTCTCGTAACCGTATTTCTCAGTCAGTTCCGTCATTACCTGAATGGCTTCGCGAGCAGTCTTGGAACGCTGAAGACCAAGGACCATGAGCGAACCATAATCGATAAGTCCGCTAATGGTATCAGTCAACTCAGCTCGTCCGCCATAGGTCGTCTCATGAATCGACACTTGAAACTCGTTCATCAAGCCTACAACACCGTAAGTATGAGCGACTTCCGGAATCTCTCCCAGGTAGTTGTTGCTCTCGTAATGATACAGAGGATGCATCGTTCCAGCAGGATGGTCGGCTGCGGGAATAACTCGAAGCGGCTCGAAAGAACCATAGTCGTCCTGACTGTAAGAGATAATCACGCTACCATCCTTCGAGGCCTTCTTGCCCACAATCAAGTTTGTGCAAGCAGAAGCACTATTGTAGATTGAAAATTGAACATTGAAGAGCAGAGCTCCGAGAAGTATAATGAATCGTTTCATAAAGTTCTATTTGATTATCAGTTTATCGCTTCCTGCGGCTTTGAAACTCATGTCGAGACCTTTCACGCTATGTGTGAGGGCACCAAACGAAATGAAGTCCACACCGGCTTTTGCATATGGAATCATTGTGTCGAAAGTGATGCCGCCACTCGATTCCGTTTCGCATCGACCTGCAACAATCTCGACGGCCTTCTTCGTATCTTCTGGCGTGAAGTTGTCAAACATGATGCGGTCACAACCTTCGGCCAGAGCTTCGTCGAGTTCCTTCCAGTTCCTAACCTCGCACTCAATCTTAAGGTCCTTGTTGTGGTCTTTCAGGTACTGCTTTGCACGACTTATTGCGTTATGAACACCCCCGCAGAAATCGATGTGATTGTCTTTCAGGAGAATCATGTCGAAGAGTCCAATTCTGTGATTCATGCCGCCACCAATCTTCACGGCCTCTTTCTCGAGCATTCGCATACCTGGAGTCGTCTTGCGCGTATCAAGGACGCGCGTCTTGTAACCGGCATCGTAGATGGCTTGCTGATACTTGTGCGTCATTGTGGCTATGCCGCTCATTCGCTGAAGAATGTTGAGCATAAGGCGTTCTGTCTGCAAGAGGCTTTGCACTTTTCCCTTGACGCTCATCACGATGTCGCCAGGCTTGACGTGTGCTCCGTCCTCGATATAAGTCTCAACCACCATATCGGGGTCGAAACGATGGAACACCTTCTTTGCAATCTCATTACCCGCAAAGATGCCTTCTTCCTTGATGAGAAGCTTGCTTTCGCCCATCTCGGTTGGGGGAATGCAACAAAGAGTCGTGTGGTCTCCGTCGCCGATGTCTTCGGCAAAAGACAGGTCAATAAGTCTGTCGTTAAGTTCGTCTACTGTAAGCATAGTGTTATAGTGTTATGTGTGTTTATTCGTGATGATAGGGCTCGCCGTTCAGGATGGTCATCGCCCTGTAGATTTGCTCCACAAAGAACATGCGAACCATTTGGTGGGAGAGTGTCATCTTGCTCAGGCTGACCTCCTCATTTCCGCGTTTATGTATTGCTTCCGAGAAGCCATAAGGTCCTCCAACGATGAAGACGAGACGTTTCGGTCCTGCCGCCATCTTCTTTTGCATCCATGCAGCGAAGTCCACGCTTGTCCTTTCGCTGCCGTGTTCGTCGAGAAGCACCACATAGTCTCCTGTTTGGAGGCTTTTTTGGATGAGTTCTCCCTCTCGTTCCTTCTGCTCGTTTTGGCTCATTCCCTTAGTGTTCTTGAGTTCAGGCATGACCTCTACGGCAAATGGAATGTAGTGCCTTATGCGCTCGACATATTCGTTTATGATGGCTTCGAAGCGCTTGTCCGTGGTCTTGCCCACCACTATGAGCACACCTTTCACGGCTCGTCCTCCTCGTCTGGTGGAGCCACATATTCGTAGCAACCTGCATCAGGACCTTCGTCAGCAAGTCGGCTCACACCATTTCTGTCGAATGTAGGCAAACCTGCATAGCCGCCATCTGCAAGCGAACGGATCAGGCTCTCAGCCTTTGGTGTGAAGTCATAGATGAAGTTTTCTGTATCGAAAAGCACGAAGTTTTCCTCGCGAACGAGTTTCTCGTCCTCATTCTTCTTTTTGTCTTGGTCGAAGATGTTGCCCACGAAATGTTCCTCATCGTCCACATGAGGTGTGTTGAGGAAGCAATGGTGGAAGAGATATTTGGAGTCGTCAGGAATGTTTTCACCCATAATGACGTCAGGACCATAGCCCGTAATGACGCAATTGATGAAGTGTGCTTTACGAAGCAACCCGTATTCGCTGTCATCCTCACTGCTTACGAGATGCAATCCGTCGCCCCGGTCTGCCGTGAACGGATAGAACTGAGCCAACGTACAATATATAAATGTATGCGATCCTCCACTAATATAGACGGTGTGGCCTAGTGTGTTGCTTATCTGCGTATTAGTGACTTTGCTGACACAATTGTTGAGTTGCAGGCCGTCGCCACCAATGTTGTGGAAGATGCAGCAATCCAATGTGATGGAAGGCTTCGCTTCGTCTGGCTTCACTTGCTCTGTGTCCTCGACGATGATGCCGAAGAGCGAGCTGTGCAGGTCGCATTGGTAGAACTCGTTTCCATAGCTGTCACGATGGATGATGACACCTTCCCATCGACTTGGAGTGTTGTCGTAAAGGAGATAGTCAAACATGTGGTCCATTCTGTCACCCCGCAATACGACAGGCTTCTCCATGCTTCCCTGTACCAGCAACTTGCCATAAACGTGCAAAGCTGCTTTGTCGTGGAACATCAACCTTGTACCTTCGGTCAGAGTGAGTGTCGCGCCTTTCTTGACGACAAGCGAGTCGTAGATGACGTAGGCTTTGTCGGTCAGGAGTGTGGTGTTCTCTTCGATAATCATTCCTTCCTTTTGAATGTAGGCATCTACGGCTCCTCCACTAAGCAAGACTGTTTGCTTCGCACCATTCTCCAAGATGAAGTGCAGCTTGTCTTCAAAGTAGAGCGGTTCGTTGCTGCCCACCTTTGGAGGTGTCATCTCGATTCGAATGACAAGACTGTCGTGCTTCAGGACTTCGAAATCGTGCCATTCTCCATTAACCAGGTAGCGTCCATCCACATTGACGCGAAACAGACTTTCGGCTCCATCCTCGAGTTGAATGGTGCGTATGCGCATTCCGTTGCCATTATTATTGAAGGCGTAGAGCGTTTTTGTGCTGCTTGGAATGGTGCTGATGAGTGTGTCGAAGGCAATGGTATCCTGCGAGAACTCGAGTCGGAAACTGGGATTGTCCGAGAAAGTCTCGTAGTCGGAGCAAGCCTCGACCAGCAAAGCCATCAAAGGCAGGAAGAGATATTTCATTCTCATTTCTTGGGAGCGTTTTCAAGTATAGCAAGCAAGTGGTCCCATACCATTTGAACGGTGGGGATGAGGAGTTTCTCGTCGGGGCTGTGAACGCCTCGAAGTGTGGGACCCATGCTTATCATGTCCATTCCTGGGAACTTTTCGCTGAAGAGTCCACACTCCAGTCCTGCATGGATGCCACGAACGATGGGGTCCTTCTTGAAGAGTTTCTTATACTGCTCTACTGCAATATGCAGGATTTCGCTATTGGGGTTCATCTTCCAACCAGGATAGCCTTCGCCTATGTCTACCTTTGCTCCAGCCAGTTCGAAGGCAGCTGCAATGGTGTTTGCCATGTTGTGACGGGCACTCAGGATGCTGCTTCGCTGACTGCTGAGTATGTCGATGGTCTTTGTTTCCGGGTGTTTGCGGATGCTTGCCAGGTTGCTGCTTGTCTCGATGAGGTCGAGGTCTTGGCAGTAGGCATACACGCCATTGTCGACGGCTTGAAGTGCCATGATGAGTCGTTTGCTGCAGTCCTTATTGATAGCTGATGTGGCTGGAGTTTCGCTTTCGAGCGTGAACTTCATCGTCTTTTCTGTGACGCTATATTCCTCTTCGACGTCGGCCTGATAGAGATTCCAGTCGACGGTAATGCTCTCCTTGTCTTTCGTGGGAACGGCACAAAGGCACCAAGCCTCGCGAGGAATGGCGTTGTGAAGTCCTCC
>JAGCFN010000066.1 GCA_017650085.1 Bacteroidaceae bacterium
AGAAGCGACTCTTGCTCCAGACAAATATCCGATGGCTGGCATGACCTCGCACAAGGTCACGATTGGTATCTTCTCGCTCCAAACGGGCAAGACCGTCTACCTCGACCTTGGTGATCCTACTGACAGATACTTCACCAACATCGCTTGGGCACCAGACAGCAAAACGCTCTATCTATACGAACTCAACCGCGACCAAAACCACACAACACTCGATGTCTACGATGCCGCTACAGGTCGTAAGCTCCGCACCCTGCGCGAGGAGAGTTCCGACAAGTACGTCGAGCCGCTCCACCCCATTACCTTCTTGCCTTGGGACAGCAGCAAGTTCATTTATTGGAGCTGGAAGGATGGCTTCAAGCACCTGTATTTGATGGACATCGAGGGCAAAGAACTCGGCCAACTCACCAGCGGTAAGTGGGTCGTGAAGGAGCTTGTCGGCTTCTGTCCAGCCACGAAGAGTGCCATCATCATCACTAAGGAAGCGGGCGACTTGCAACGCAACATCTACCGCCTCGACCTGAAGACCAAGAAGCGCACACTTCTCGACAATGGTCGAGGATGCCACTCAGCACAGCTCTCTGCCGATGGACGTTACCTCATCGACACATGGCAAGAGCCAACTTTGCCTCGTGCCTGTGCCGTAACTGACACGAAGACTGGCAAGCAGAGCCTGCAAAGAACGGCTAAAGACCCATGGGAAGGTTGGTATCAACCCATATTCGAGCAAGGCACCATCCTTGCTGCAGATGGCCAGACGACACTCTACTGGCGCATGGTCAAGCCGATGGATTTCGATCCGAGCCGTAAGTATCCGACCGTCGTCTATGTCTATGGCGGCCCGCACGCCCATAATGTCGAGGCCTCATGGCATTGGGGCTCGCGCTCTTGGGAAACATACATGGCGCAGAAAGGCTACATCCTCTTCATCCTCGACAACAGGGGAAGCGAGGACCGCGGCCGTGACTTCGAACAAGTTACCTTCCGCCACCTCGGTCAGGAGGAAATGAAAGACCAAATGTGCGGCGTGGAGTTCTTGAAGACATTACCTTATGTAGATGCCGATAGGCTTGGCGTGCATGGCTGGAGCTACGGCGGATTCATGACAACATCACTCATGACGACCTATCCCGATGCGTTCAAAGTGGGTGTGGCCGGCGGACCGGTCATCGATTGGAAATGGTACGAGGTGATGTATGGCGAACGTTACATGGACACGCCTCAACAGAACCCCGAAGGCTACAAGCAGACCAGTTGTATCAACAAGGCCAAGAACCTGAAGGGAAAACTGCAGATTATCATCGGCATGAACGACCCGACATGCGTTCCCCAGCACAGTCTGCAGTTCCTCAACGCCTGCGCAGAAGCCGGCACGCAGCCAGACTTCTTCGTCTATCCAGGCGAGGGTCACAACATGGCAGGGCATAAGAGTGTCCACCTGCACGAACGTATCACACAATATTTCGAAGATTATCTTAAATAGAAAATAACGTTATGCGCATCCTTCTTTTAGGCAGTGGCGGGCGTGAACATGCCCTAGCTTGGAAAATCAGTCAAAGTTCAAAGGTCGACAAACTGTACATCGCACCCGGAAATGCCGGCACGGCAAACGTGGGTGAGAATGTCAACATAAAGGTTAACGACTTCGAAAGCATCAAGAAGTTCTGCCTTGACAAGCAGATTCAGATGGTTGTGGTTGGTCCCGAAGACCCTTTAGTGAACGGCATCTACGATTTCTTTAAGGAAGACGAGCAACTTAAGAACATCCCCGTTATTGGCCCAAGTAAGAAGGGGGCCGTGCTTGAGGGAAGCAAAGACTTTGCCAAAGGTTTCATGCAAAGGCATGGCATCCCGACGGCGGCCTATCGCACCTTTACCGGCGAGACGCTCGAGGAGGGCAAAACTTTCCTGCGAACCTTGAAAGCGCCCTATGTTCTGAAGGCCGACGGACTATGTGCCGGCAAGGGTGTTCTCATCCTGCCGACCTTGGAAGAGGCAGAAAAGGAACTTGAAGAGATGCTTGGCGGCATGTTTGGCGGCGCAAGCAGTCGGGTCGTCATCGAGGAGTTCCTGGACGGCATCGAGTGCAGCGTTTTCGTTCTGACCGATGGAAAGAGCTACAAGATCTTGCCCGAAGCAAAGGACTACAAACGCATCGGCGAGGGCGATACCGGCCTGAATACTGGTGGAATGGGTAGCGTTAGTCCTGTCCCATTTGCCGACAAGGAGTGGATGAAAAAGGTTGAAGACCGCATCATCCGTCCCACAGTCGAAGGATTGAAAGCCGAAAATATTGACTATAAAGGCTTTATTTTCTTCGGCCTCATCAATGTGGATGGCGACCCCAAAGTCATCGAGTACAATGTTCGCATGGGTGATCCGGAAACGGAGACCGTGATGCTCCGCTTGAAGAGCGACCTCGTTGACCTCTTTGAAAGTGTAGCGGCAGGCACACTTGCAGAGAAAGAGATTGTCTTTGACGAGCGTGCTGCCGTCTGCATCATGTTGGTGAGCGGCGGTTATCCTGGCTCGTACGAGAAAGGCTTCCCCATCACAGGCATCGATGACGTGGAGGACAGCATTGTCTTTCATGCAGGCACAGCTATGAAGGATGGTGAAATCGTCACTAATGGCGGCCGAGTCATAGCCGTAAGCAGCTATGGAAAGGACAAGGAAGAAGCCTTGCAGAAGAGTTTTTCCGAGGCGAAGAAGATAAAGTTCCAAGGTAAGAATTTCCGCCGAGACATAGGGGCCGACCTCTAATATGGTACGGTACAGGCTCCAGAACAAGATTGCAGGGAGCGAATTGACACTTCCCTTCTGCGCGATTGCCGCAATCAGTATGTGGTGGTTGCCGCAGAAGGCTTTTGATGTGCGATGTCTTCTTGGTCTGGTTCTCTGCTTGCTTACCACCTATGTCATCATGGAGACGAATGCCCAGCAACACATCATTCGCATTCGAACCCGCATGATGTCGTGTGTTTGGCTCATGCTAGCGGCCAGCCTCTCGTTCCTTCATCCTCTTGGCGAGCCAATAATTGCTGCCACATTCCTTTGCATGAGCTACCTTTTGCTGTTCCGATGTTACCAGAAACATCGTCCTCAGAAACTTGTGTTCCATGCCTTTCTGATGCTTAGCCTGGGCAGTTTTTGCGCTCCAGTCATGTTGCCGATGTCAATCCTCTTCTTCCTTTATACTGCCATCTTCTTGCGCTCGCTGACGAGAAAAGCGTTTTGGGCAGGCGTACTAGGCGTTATCGTGCCTTATTGGTGCTATGCTGTCTGGTGTTTTGCGACAGAAGACATGCAGAGTTTTGTAACGAGAATGACCGAGATGGCGAAGTTTGACATTCCGACTGTCGAGGCTGTCACATCGCTACCATTCGTCTGGCAAGTTTCCGCAGGAGTCGTAGCTTTGCTCAGCATTGTGAGTATCTTGCACTATCTCCATACGAACTACGATGACAAGATACGGGTTCGTATGATATTGTACATATATGTCTTGCAGACTTTACTCTTGATAGCGTACCTCGTCCTTCAGCCCGTTCACTATCAAACCACTATGGCTTTGCTCGTAGCGAGTGCCAGCCCCCTCATAGCGCACTATTTCTCGCTCAGCAGAAGCATCCTGACCACCATCTTTTTCCTGCTTTCCATTTTGCTCACGGCAGGTATGGCGACACTTAATCTCTGGTTGACTTCGTTCTCCATCTAAGGGAAGAAGGAAAACATCACACGTGATGATTGCAAATGACACACGTGACAAAGCCAAACTTCACACGTGATGTTTGGCAACTTCACACGTGAAGTTTGCCAACTACACGTGCCTAATTTACCGATGCAACAAGCCAACTGAAAATCAGCGGCTTTTCCTACCAGATGTCTTCAGACTCTTCCGGGTTATCGTAAACTTCTTTCGCTACATATTCGAAGTAGTCCATATAGAACTCCTTGGCTTCTGCATCGAGGACGGACTGGAAGCGGATGTAGTAGTTTTGGTATGGCTGAAGGAAGGTATTGATGATAATACGGCGTGACATGTAATGGAAAGTGCGAACAGGACTGCCGCCACCATTGGCATTGGTCCATGCATAAGGTGCCTTCATGAAGCCTTTCGTACGCATAGCTTTCGTGACACGGTCGTTGTATTCCTCATCGTCAGTATCCGCTTCCCAACCCACATTAGAGGGGACTGTGACGCTTTCCATTCGTTTCTCCAAGCCACCCATGCGAAGATCCATAGGAATACCTGCGGCGGGCATACGGTCGCGAGTCGTTCCGAAATAGACCTGAGCCATCGAACGGACACGCGAACCTGTTGCCACACCAAAGCGGATCTCGTACTGACCTGCTCGCGGAACTGGCGGCAACTGCATGGTAAAGTCGTAGCGACCGATGATGTTGAACTCGTCGCCCTGCAGGTTATGATAGCCCGACATGTAACCTTGCAGATAATAGAACAATGTGCCCTCGCGAATCTCGACACCGTCCAAATACGGATAATTCGTGGGTATGGCCCTGACGTTGGGCGCTCCGTATGCATAGTAGGCTCGTTGTTGGCGGATGTCATTATTCATCATTTCAGGCATCGTGCAGCAAGCGTCGAAGCGGATACGCTGACTCGACATCGTATTGCAGACGTTCTCCGTGCAGACGAGCAATTGTTCGATGGGATAGACGATTGCGTTGGCTATGTTAGAGGCGTCTGTTCCTGCTTCGGTACTGGTAAGTATGCGGATGCCCTCGTTCTCTGTTGGCGTTGAACTGGAGCCTTTTATGCGGAAGAACATACCGCTCTCATGATAGTCGTTTATGTTTAGCTTGGTTGGTCCGAACTGGCCTCTTCCGTTCCTCAGAATGGGGAAACGATTAAGGTAAATGCCGTTCGACTCGAGGCTCTCGTATGTCTTGAGCATTCGCGGCAGTCCCATCGTCTGGTAATAGTCCATAATAGGTATGGTGGGACCCTTGGCTGAGGAGTAGTTGTACCCCAGTTCGTTGTAGTGTATGACCAGTTTTTCCCTGCCGATACGTTGTGGCAAGAGATGATACGTGACGAACTGGTTCAGCACATTCATCTCGTTGGTATAGTCATCGTCATAAAGCGTTCCGTCTATGTAGTCGAAGAGTCTAGACTCGCGCAGGTAATCGCAAACATCTTTGACAGTTATCTCCTCAACCGGCTTGCCCAATGTCTCCTCCCAAAAACGGTCGGTTTCGGCAAAGAGTGTGAAGCCATAGTAGCGGTGTCTGGGAATGGTACCAGCCTGACCGACAGAGGTGTGGTTGGGCAAGTTCTTGACCTGATTGGTCTGATAAAGGTACTCCCACGTCTCGTCACGATAGGCGTTGAGCGTGTCTTCCATATGGCAAGCCAACAACAAACGCGACATTACGCAGTACCCACTCCCAGGCTGCTTTGCCCACATACGCATAAAGTCGCCCAAACGTCCGTCGCTAGGAGCAACCACTCCTTCAACCTGGTGAACATATCCGTTAGTCAGCATGATGCCCCTGTTCTTCTTTGAAATAGTGGCGACACCATCGATGCTGATGCTGTCCAAGTCATGTGTGCCGTAGAATACACGCAACTTTCGGTTGTTCATGTTTGCCAATCCGAACTCATGCTCGTTAGCAGGGAAGTCCGAAATGTCGTAAGCATACTGGTCGCCACTATCCAAAACACTATTGAACACAATCACTTTCTCGATACTGTCCAGCGTGCTTACTTCCGTGAAACCTTCCCAAGACGGCTCCGTAATGATGCCTTTCCGGCAAAGAGAGTCAAGGTAAGACTGTATGGCATCGTTCGAAGGAGCAAACACAGTATAGTGTCCGCGAGCAGACAGCAATTGCTTCAATGTTGTCTGGGAGTAAGGGCTGACAGGAACCTTGCCAAGCAAACGTACATACTCGCTATAGTAGTCCTTTTCCTCGAGATATTGCATGATGGTTTTCCCCTCGAATACATATCTCGCAGATGTGTCGATATGTTCCGTGCATCCAATCAAAGTTATTAACAGGATTGCAGCCGTCAAAAGTCTTTTCATCGGGAAGAATTTTGTTGTCAGTAATAGTTTTCCTTTGCAAATATACAACTTTTTACAATATAACATGCGCTTTTCCCACATTATTTATATGTATATTGCTCAAAAAATTATAACTTTGCACTCATGAAACCTGCTCTTATCGATATTCCTGTGCTTGTTCTGTTCTTCAACAGGCCACAGCAGTTGAGCCAAGTCTTTGCCCAAGTCAGCAAGGCTCGCCCGTCTCGTCTGTTCCTTTATCAGGACGGACCGCGAAGCGAAGCAGACATGCCTGGCATACTTGCCTGCCGAGAAGTAGTGGCGAAGGTCGATTGGGAATGTCAGGTAGAGACCTTCTATCAGGAACGGAACTTTGGTTGCGACCCTTCGGAATACATCTCGCAGAAATGGGCTTTCAGCCATGTTGACAAATGCGTCGTCCTGGAAGACGATGATGTGCCCGCCGTCAGTTTCTTCTCGTTCTGCAAAGAAATGCTCGAACGCTATGAAAATGACGAACGCATCACGATGATAAGCGGATTTAACGTAGAAGAACAGACTGACGACATACAGGAAGACTACTTCTTCACCACATACTTCAGCATTTGGGGCTGGGCTTCGTGGCGACGCGTCATTGATCAATGGGACGAACATTACACTTGGCTCGACAACCCAACTGCAGTCCGTCAGATAGAAGAACTGATACGCGAACACCGTTACCGCAAAGACTTCCTGCCTATGTGCCGTAAACATCGGGAGCAAGGCAAAGCCTTCTACGAAACCATTTTCTGGTCACACTTGCTGCTCAGCAACGGCCTTGCCATCGTGCCAAGGAAGAACATGATAAACAATCTTGGCGCAACAGCAGACAGCACACACTTCGGAGGGTCTCTCGAGACAATGCCTAGTGGTTATCGCCGCATATTCACCATGCAACGATTCGAGCTTCCGGAAGGTCATACCCTCAATCATCCGCCATACATCATCGAACATGTGGCCTACCGACATCGTGCCTATCGCATCATGGGCTGGAGGTGTCCGATGATTAAAATCAGCCGTTCCATCGAGGAATTACTGCTTAACCTTCGTTATGGGAACTTCCGTTTCATTCTCTCCTCCATGCGAAATCGACTCAACAAGTGGATGGGAAAGGAGGCTTACAAATGAATGTTCTGCTCGTAAGCACAAGCGAATGTAGCGGAGGAGGAGCTATTGCTGCTCGACGCCTAATGGAAGCCCTCAACAAAAACGGAGTGAAGGCCAAGTTGATGGTGCGTGACAAGCAGTCGGATGCCATTACGGTCTGTCAGGTAGGCAACAAGATTCCAAAGTTCTTGGAACGCCTTTCCATATTGCCTCGCTGCGGATTCCGACGCTCTCGACTCTGGCAAGCAGACATCGCTAACGTGGGCATCGACATCACACATACCCGAGAATTCCAAGAAGCAGACGTCATACATCTACATTGGGTATGCCAAGGCATGCTTTCTCTCGATGGATTGGAGAAAATAATGGGCAGCAACAAACGTGTTGTCTGGACGCTGCACGACGAATGGCCTTACCTGGGAGTATGCCATTATCGGGGAGAATGTGCCGAAAAAGAGTGCCGAAAATGTCCTGTCCTTTGTGGCTCCTTACCTTCTTCTTTATACGCGCGCAAGCGTGTAATCTACCAAAAATGGCACCCAACCTTCGTGGGATGTAGTCAATGGATTGCCGAGCAGGCACGACAAGCCCTGCCTTCAGAACGTGTGGAGCACATCAACAACTGCATTCCGTCTGCACTCTTCCACCCTGCTGACATGCAGCAAGCACGACAATCGCTTTCCTTGCCACAAGATAAACGCCTGCTCCTCTTCTGCAGTCAAAAGGTGAATGACGAGAGGAAGGGCATCTCCTATTTGCTCGAAGCCCTGCAACTAATTGAAAAAGAAACCCTACATCTGGTCATTGTAGGCAAGAATGCGGAGCAAATCCCATTACCCGACGGCATCAGCGTCACTCGTTTCGGTTCCGTTAGCGAGCAATTGATGCCACAAATCTACAATGCCGTCGATGCTTTCCTCACACCAAGTCTGCAAGACAATCTGCCCAACACCATTGCTGAGGCAATGAGTTGCGGCACACCTTGCGTAGGTTTCAACGTTGGAGGCATACCTGAGATGATAGACCATCTTGGGAATGGTTATGTGGCACGCTACCGGGATGCTGCCGACCTGGCTGCAGGCATACGTTTTGTCCTCAGTCACAACTTGCGAGATGCTGCTCATCATAAGGCTGCAGAAGCTTACGGAGAAACACATGTGGCACAGCAATACATCAACCTCTACCAGACTTGACATGAAACCCCTGATTACCATAGCAACCGTCACATACAATGCAGAATCAACTCTTGAGCGCACTTTAAGAAGTGTTGCTTCGCAGGATTATGCCCGCATAGAGCATCTAATCATTGACGGATGCTCCAAAGATCACACCCTTTCCCTTGTGCAACGCTATGTAGAGGAGAATCAAGCTCGCCACAATATACGTCTCATCTGCGAACCAGACAATGGGCTATATGACGCAATGAACAAGGCATTGTTAAATGCGACAGGCGACTATATCGTATTCCTCAATGCTGGTGACTGTTTGCACAGCAGCGATACTATCTCTTCCATTTCCAATTTAGCTCAATGGAGAAAAGGAAGTCACAGCCATCCTGCCATTCTCTATGGGGACACGCACTTGGTTGATGGCGAAGGAAACTTCCTCCGTCGCCGCAGACTCACGCCCCCGGAAATGCTCACGCCCGACAGTTTCCGCAATGGTATGCTCGTCTGTCACCAGTCTTTCTATGTTAGAACAGACCTCGCAAAACAGGAACTCTACGACCTCCAATATCGATATTCTGCCGACTTCGATTGGTGTATTCGTCTCGTCCAACGCGCAAAGCGTCGTCGCCTCAGGATTGTCAACACACAACTTGTGCTTACAGATTATTTAAATGAAGGCCTCACAACGCGCAACCACCGTGCTTCTCTCATTGAACGGCTGCACATCATGGCACACTACTATGGATGGCCAGCAACTATCATCCGACATTTCTGGTTCATCATCAGAGCCATCATTAAGAGATAAAACAACATGCTGGAGCCCTACTACCATAAAGATGTCATCGAAGCAGGTTGCGACGAAGCCGGAAGAGGCTGCCTCGCAGGACCTGTCTATGCTGCTGCCGTCATCTTGCCACCTGACTTCAAGAGTGAACTTCTGAACGACTCGAAGCAACTCAGCGAACATAAACGATACATGCTTCGTGAAGTCATAGAGCGCGAAGCATTGGCCTGGGCAGTAGGGATTGTCAGTAACAAAGAGATAGACCGCATCAACATCCTGCGGGCAAGCATCCTTGCCATGCATCGTGCCCTTGACGGACTCAAGGTTCGGCCTGAGGAAATCATCATTGATGGCAACCGTTTCAAGCCATACAAAGATCTTCCCTACACAACAATCGTCAAAGGAGACGGAAAATACATGAGCATCGCAGCAGCAAGCATACTTGCAAAGACATATAGAGACGACTGCATGAGGGAACTCCACAAAGAGTTTCCGGCTTATCATTGGGACAGTAACAAAGGCTATCCTGCACCTGCTCATCGTCAGGCAATACGCGAGCATGGCACAACACCTTACCATCGCATGACCTTCAACCTGCTTGGCTCGCCTCAATTGGAATTCAACTTCGAACAATAACAACATACATCTTCTAATGAAACGACAACTATTAAATTTGCTTTTTGCACTACTTGGCATTTTTGCAGTAAATGCTCAGGACCTGTTTGTATGTACCTACAACGTCAGGTACAAGAACAGCGGAGACACAGACGCAGGCAATGGCTGGGACGCCAGAAAAGCTTATCTCATCAACTTCGTCAATTTCCAGCAGCCAGACTTGCTTGGCGTACAAGAAGCAACGAATGCTCAGATGAACGACATGGCGAACGGGCTAAGCGGCTATGCTTACGTTGGTGTAGGACGCAACGACGGCAAAACTGGTGGCGAGTACTCCGCCATCTTCTATCGCAAGGAACGCATGGTGCTCCTCGACAATGGAGACTTCTGGTTGAGCGACACACCTTACAAGCCCTCGAAGGGTTTCTCAAGCAAAGGCGGCAGCACCACATACTACCGTATTTGCTCATGGGGCAAGTTCTACGACAAGGCAACAGGTGTAATCCTCTTTCATTTTAACACACACCTTGACCTTGATGAGACGAACCGGCAACAATCGTACTATCTCATAAAACAGAAGATTCAGGAACTTGCCAGCACGACAGCCCCCGTTATTATAACAGGCGACTACAATGCCGTGCAAACTGGTGAAGCCTACAAGTTGTTCCTCAACTCGGGTTTTCTTATTGACAGCTATAACAGTGCTAAGCAGAAGTTCATATCGAACGGCACTAGTCCTGGCTTCAATGCAAACAGCTACTCTACAGTATCAGGAGAACTGAGACGCATAGATCACATTTTTGTTACGCAGAGAGCATTCAACATCACGCATTATGCTGTGCTTAATCCCTGTTATTATTCCACTTCAGGTACGGCAGATTACAATGAGAGGGCGTATTCCGACCACAGCCCAGTGCTGGCAAAGCTTAGTTACAAGAACGCCGTAGCAACAACTGAACTTCCCACAACTTCTCCTCCCATCGTTGACGGCATCTACCAAATCTCTACTCCAGAAGAGTTGCAGGCCTTCTCGTTTATCGTTAATGGTGTAGCGGGCTTTGCACAGAGAACTGCTGCTAAAGCAGTCTTGCTGAACGACATCGACATGACAGGAATGACCAGCTGGTTGCCTATGGGAACGAATAACAAGCCTTTCACTGGCACATTCGACGGTCAGGGATATTCCATCAAGAACATTGCCATTAAAACGAGCAAGTCTTATTCCGGATTCTTTGGTAAGGTAACGGGTGCTACCATCAAGAACTTCCATATCAGCGGCACACTTACCGTTTCTGAGGGCTATACCGAACATGGTGTTGTGGGATATGCCGATGGTTCAACCATCACAGATGTTCACTCTTCTTTGAAAATCACAACCAACAAAGAAAACAACGACACACAACACATCGGCGGCATTGTCGGCTCGATGTTCAACAGCTCAACCGTCACCAGATGCTCGTTTGATGGCACGCTTACTGATGCCGGAACCAATACTGTGGGCGGTATCGTCGGTTATGCTGACGGAACAAACAACGACATTTCATACTGCATCAACTACGGAACGGTCAAGTCCAACGGGTCCTCAACCAATACTGGTGGCATCCTGGGATACGTTAACTATGCTGGATTCAAGATTTCTTTCTGTGCAAACACAGGCTCTGTTACAGCCAACACGAGTAATGGCGGACAGATTGTAGGCAGACAAGTGAAGGCTATGAGCACGCTTCCTTCCTACCTCTACTACATTGACGGAACAAGTTTGGCTGCTTTTGGTTCTGCCACAAATGCAACTTCTGCGACAGGTGCTACTGCCGTTTCAGCAAACGAAGTGACTAACGGCGAACTGACTTACCTCCTTAACATAGGAAGGGAAGAGGAGGATGTCGTCTTCCTCCAAAACCTGGACGAGGGAGAACAAACTGATCCCTACCCCATCATCGGCGGCTATCCTGAACATAAGATTGTCCATAAAGGTGCGTTTGGCAAGAAAAAGAACGTGAGCGACAATACCAACTACAGTTTTTATGTTAATGAAAACGGACGTCTGGCAAGCCTTCCTCTCGTCAACTACTTCTCGACGCCGGTTGATTTTACTGCGGATTATGCCAGCTATACAGGTGAATCGACTGCAAAATGGGGTGCCATCTATCTGCCTTTCGCAGCAGAGTCTAGCGAAAACGTACAGCTTTATGAACTCGTACCAGAGCTGACCGAAGGTTCCGTCCTTGCGATTGTTCCCTGTTCTACCCTTCCTGCTTACACTCCAGGACTCTATCAAATCCTTGGAGGCGCATTCGAAGTGGAGGCTTACAACACTCCTGTCGCCGTTCCACCAACTGACGTTTCTGTTTCTGCAGGCAACTTCCTGCTCAAGGGAACACTCGACAAGTTGACTGTTTCTGGCGGTTATGTATATAATAATGGAGCATTCAGATACACATCAGGCAACATTGCGGTGAATGCTTTCGAAGCGCATCTGACGGCAAATGGAGTGCAACCAGAGGAAATTACCCTGCTCATAGTCGACGCGACAGGCATCCATGAGGTCCAAGGCTCGCAACTTGCTGACCAAAGCAACAATGACATCTATAACCTTTCAGGACAGCGTTTGAACAAGATACGGAAGGGTGTCAACATTATTAACGGCAAGAAATACATCATAAAATGAAAAGGTTTTTATCATTCATCACAATATCATTGATGACTTTCTGTGTTTATGCGCAGAATCTTTACATAGGTAGTTTCTACGTCACAACACCCGAAGAGGAGACGCTCTACGGAGATGGAGGCGACAAATGGACGACTCGTCGGACCTACATCTGCGACCTGTTCAGCTTCGAACAACCTGATGTGCTTGGTTTACAGTCATATACAGAGGCCCAACTCTCTTTCTTGAAAACTCGTATGACGGGTTACTATGCTGCGGAAAGCATCCTTTACAACAGAACGCTCGAGCTTGACACTTGCGGCATCGTTAGCGATATGCCAGAAGGCAGCACTTGTTCTTGGGCAAGACTCAGAAAGGAAGGAAAGACTTTCTACGTCTTCAACATCTGTTTCTCCACAGATGTTTCTGTCGCTTACAGTTCCGCGACTCGCCTTCGAACAGCTATAGAAGAGATTAATACTGAGGGGCTTCCGTGCTTCATCACAGGCAATCTGGGTGTTGATGCAGGGAAAACTGCGTACAATAGGATTACTGGAAAATACAACGACTGCTACTCGAAAGCTACCGTTAAGAGCGCAGAGTACGGAACGAGGAACAACTTTGACCTCGCCAACAATCACGGCAACGAGCGTTACGACTTTGTCTTTGCCTCCAGAAACATTGTCGTCAACTCCTACGGACAACTTCAATCCGCGTATTTCGCCAAGGAGACTAACGGCTCGTACAAGCGTCGACATTTCTCGACACACTTCCCCGTTATGGTGAAAGTGAAGCTGCCATAAGTGGAGCGACACATTTATGTCAGTAAGGGCGGATTGCATATCCGCCCTTACTTTTCAGGAAAATTGTTTACAAAACGAGGTTCGCGTTTCGGCACAAAATAATGTAAAGATTTTGCCAAAACACCAAGTTCTCCCGTTCGAAACAGGGAAAAACCAAACGACTAGTGTGATGTTTGCAAACATAAAACGTTAAGTTGACCGACTTAACAGGCCAAATTTGCAATTTTCAAAGGTTTCATCGGGCAAATAAACACGCCTTTTTCGCCACTTTTTCGTGCCAAATCACAATCCTTGACATTGCAACATTCTGACTGACAAGCACATAACATACCCCAAAAATCTGCATTCTTTTCGCCCTCGGCATCGTTTGGCCTCAAACAAGCCAAGGAAAATGGGGCAAAACAGCGAATTTCCTTGACAAAACAGGAATTACTACGGACTTGAGTTCCCTCGTTAAAAGCCTGAACTTTTAACATCAAAATAACATTTCTCTGCAGATTTAACAATATTTAACGATGCTCAAAAACACATTTACACCATTATTCTGTAACTTTACACCTGATTTTCATGTGTGCGCGTCCGTGCGCATATATAAATAGGTATCTCTGAGAAGAGACCAAACAGACACAAGCTAACAACGTTTTTATCATTTTTTATAAACTAAACTAACTCACATGAAACGAACTTTCTACTCATTGTTCATGGCTTTCCTTTTGGGAATGGCAGGAACTCAAGCGTGGGCTGACGACCTGACCACAACGGAGATTGACGGCGTCACCTACTACGTAATCAACAACGGCGAGGAGTTCAAGGCGTTTGCCGACTTGGTAAGCAACGGCGAATTAGGAGCCAACGCTGTGCTCAAAGCAGACATCAGCCTTGCTAGTGTCATTACAGAAGAAAGCCCTTGGACTCCCATCGGCACCAGCGGAGGCATTTACACTGGTACCTTCGATGGACAAGGACACAGCATTTCAGGTTTCAACGCAACCAGCGAAGCTGACGGCGGCGGCCTATTCGGCTATGCAACTGGAGCGACCATCAAGGACTTCAGCATTGCCGGAACACTCACGGCAACAGCAGGAACCGGTACTGGTGTCGTAGGTTATCCTTCGAACTGTACCATCACCGACATCCATTCCTCTCTGACAATCGTGGTTCCAGTAGGTGGCGTGCATCATGTAGGTGGTGTCGTAGGCTCTGGTCGTGGAGGCAATACCATTAGTGGTTGCACATTCCGCGGCACGATGGATGTGGCTGCAGGCAGTACCGACAACTTTGCCGGCATTGTGGCTTATCTGGGAGGCGACAGCGTATCGTTCTGTGCCAACTATGGTGACATCACATTCGATGACCCAGGTTGTGCTGCAGGCGGTGTTGCAGGCTATTGCAACAACACCGGCTCATACGTGCAGAACTGCCTTAACATGGGCAAAGTCACCTTTAACGAGAGTGAGGGAACACCCACTTATGGCGGCGCCATCGTAGGTCGTCTGAGAACTCACGACCTCAACAAGATGACAGGAAACTGCTGGCTTGAAGGAAGCGCTACTGGAGCAGGCAAAGATGGAGGCAATCCTAACCTGACCACAGCATTCTGCTTCACCCCAGACATGCTTCCCACGGGCGAGGTTTGCTACAAGCTCAACGGTGACCAATCAACAATAGGTTGGTATCAGACTCTGGGAACAGACGAACAGCCTGTACTCGACGCCACTCATGCACAAGTTTACATGAACGGACGACTCCACTGTAACGGCGACGTTTACGAAGGTTCCAGCTTCTCCAACGAAAATACGGAGGTCATTCAGGACGAGCATAACATTGTGGATGGCTTCTGCTCTTATTGCAATCTCTTCGACAGGAACTACCTGACACCCAATGCCGACGGCTTCTTCGAGATTGGCAACGCTAAGCAACTCGTATGGTTCGAGCAATTTGTGAACACAGGCGAACTCAGTGCCAATGCCGTGCTTACTGCCGACATTGACTTTGCAGACCTTATGCCAGAAGGTGCAGATCCTGAGGAGACAGAAGTTGACTGGACACCTATAGGCGACTGGGGTGCAACAAGAGGCGTTTCCAACGCAGGCTACAAGGGCCACTTCGATGGCCAGGGCCACACCATTAAGAACCTCAATGCAACATCCAAGCAGAACTACTTCGGCGTATTTGGTGTCATCTCGACAGACTGTCTCATCGAGAACTTCGACATCTATGGAACATATCACACCACATTCCAATATGCAGGTAGTGTCGCTGCTTATGCTCGCGACGACCGTCCCACAATCCGCAACATCCACAGTTTCGTGGACATCTACAACTCTTCAGCAGGTGGCAGACAAGGCGGTATCCTTGGTGGTGTCCTTACTACTTCCTATAAGACCACCATTGAGAACTGTACCTACTCTGGCACACTCGACGGCAACGATGCAGGTGGAAACGGCAACTATGGTGGTATCGTAGGTTATGTGAACAACAACTCCAATACTGTAGCCGACATTACCAACTGTCTGTTCGACGGTAATGTAGTCAACAACAACGCCGCTCCTGGTGGTTGCACCTTTGGTGGCTTTGTAGGTTACAGCAATGGCGGTGCAGTTACTATCAAGAACAGTTTGTCTATCGGCCATGTAGAGTCTGCCGTCTGGGGTCAGTTCTTCGGCGCTGTCAAGAGCACTCGTTCTTCTCTCCCCAACAGCTACTATATTGGCGAGATACTCAACGGCACAGCAAGCACCGTTACTCTGACGGCAACCGAAACTGACACAGACGAACTTGCAAGCGGTGAGATTGCCTGGAAACTGAACGAAGAGACATTCGTTGACGTTGTATGGCATCAGACTCTTGGCGACCAAGCATATCCCGTACCTTATGGCAACGGTGCGATTGTCTATCAGACTCCTAGCGGATATGAATGCATTTCTTCCGACGATCCTGATTCGTTCGCAGACTTCCTCAACAACGTCATTGCCAATGAGAAAGAGTTCCTCCAGGATATAGTCGCTTACCAAGCATCAGTCAACGCATACGAAACAGAGATTGAATCTTGGGAAGACATTGAGACATTAGAGGAGTTCCTTGAGGCTTACAAGGCTGCTGCCGAACTGAAGGAAGCTATCAAGACTTCTGCAGCTAATTATGCTGCTTACCAGCAAGCATGCGAAGCCGCTGCAACCTACATGGAAGAGAACAACCTCCAAGGTGAGACAACTGACATCCTGAAATCTTACCTCGAAGATAATGTTGAACCAAGCGAAGAAGGTTATCCAAACGGCAGTTATGCCTACATTATGGAAAACCTCAATTTGGACGACGAGGCACTTGCTGCCGAGGTTACTTATCTGAACCAATTACTCGAAGCTGCCATTGCTGCTGACGGTATTGTTCCTGGCAACGAAATTACCCGTTTGGTAACCAACCCAACCTTCACCGAAGGCGATGGCTTCGAAGGATGGACTACTGAGGTTGCCGACGGAGGTGCACTTGCTACTGGTGGCGTTGCAGAGATCATGAAGATTGCCCGCGGCAAGAACGGCACTTTCGATATCAAGCAGACTGTAAGCAACCTGCCAAACGGTATCTATCTGATGGCACTGAACGGCATGTTCCTTGCTGGTGGCGACATCTACTCTCAGTACTATGCAGGTCAACTTTACCTGAACAACACCTACAACTACTTCATGTCTCCTAGCGAGGATCTTATCGAAGTTGACGCTGCCGAAGATGGCGTGAACTGCCTCATCAGCGAGGATGATCCATTTATGGAAGGTTCTGATGTATTAGGATATGTACCTTCAACATTCAAGGGCTGCTCTTATGCTTACAATGCAGGACGCTATCAGAACTTCGTAGCTGCAGAGGTTACCGACGAAACTCTGACTGTCGGTATGCGCAGTCTTGGTACTGGCATTGATGGCGACTGGATGCCATTCGGCAATCTCCACGTCATATATCTTGGCACAGCCGACAATGCTAACGAAAAATTAGCAGAAGTTTTGGAAGGCTATTCCACACGAGCACAAGTTATTGTAGATTTTAACTGGGAATCCGATGGCGAATATGTCATGCAATTCCCTAACGTATCTGAGGACTTGAAGGGTCAACTCACGGAAGCCATTAGTGCTGTCGACGACGCAACTACCGGCGAATCCAAGATGGAACTCATCAACATCTTCTCCGACCTCTTCAATAAAGTTCATGCTTGCCGCAAGGCATACATCGCAATGCAAACAGCTGCTAACGAACTGTTCGAGTACCTCGGCACTTTGGATGCCTACGGCATGATTTCCGAAGAGGACTATACCGAATGGGAAACCCTCGTGCTTGAGGCACAGGATCACTACACGAATGGTGACGTCACAGCAGAGGAAGCTCTCCAGATAGCAGAGAAGCTTAACAACTGCGAACTTGTCCAGAAGCCTGTTGACGGAGTATATCAGTTGGCTACAGTTGACGACGTGAAACTCTTCTCTATATTGGTAAACAACGGTAAGAGTGATGCCAAAGCTGTATTGACGAACGATATTGACATGGGCGAGGTAGAATACTTCGAGCCTATTGGCACTTCAAGCACACCCTTCAAGGGTGAGTTCGATGGTCAGGACCACAAGATCTCCAACTTCACGATGGAGTCTGCTTCTGGCGATGCACAAGGATTTATCGGTTATGCAAGCGGTGCAACCATTAAGAACTTCCACATCGACGGTGCAATCACTTACTATGGTGGCACAGGTGTTGGTGCTGTTGGATGGGCAACGGGTACCACTATCCACAATGTTCACTCAGCTCTTGACATCGCAGTCGCTGCAACCTCGCACCACATCGGCGGTGTTTGCGGTCACTTTAGCGAGAACAGTAAGGCCAGCAACTGCTCATTCAGCGGAACGATCAACGAGACTTCCGGCAGCCACGACTGTATCGGCGGCATCGGCGCTTACTCCAACAACGGCGTAAGTTACACCAATTGCGCTAACTATGGCACTATCATTTACACTGCTGCCAATGCTTATGCTGGTGGTATCTGCGGCTACGTCAACAACGATAGTTTCGTTGGCGTCTTCAATTGTCTCAATGTCGGAACCGTTGCAATGGCAGATGGCTCAACACCATCTTACGGCGGTGCTTTCGTTGGACGTTTGCGTGGCCATGCAAACTCTAAGTTCGAGAACAACCACATGCTTGAGGGCAGCGCTCCCAACACTAGTGGCGAGAACAAGATTACAGCTAATATATGCAACGCAGAGCAGCTTGCCAGCGGCGAAATCTGCTACAAGCTGAATGGCGACCAGAGCGAAATCAACTGGTACCAGACTCTTGGTGCAGACGAGTTCCCGATGCTTTTCGACACGCACAAGGTTGTCTATATTGACTCAAATGGCAACTACACCAATGAAGAAACACATACTGGTACAGGTACTCAAGACGATCCGTTTGTAGTGAAGTCGGCTGCTGACCTCTCTAACCTGATTAACTTGCTTGTTTCAGGTCGTATGAACTATGTGGTTATGGAAGAAGATGTCGATATGGCTGGCGTAACAGATTGGACACCTCTCTTCAACATTGCCGACCAATCGAATGGATATCCTTTCATCGACTTCGACGGTAAGGGTCATGTTATCAGCAATCTCACCTCCAACACAGAAGGAGCATATGACTACTGCGGCCTGTTTGGTATCCTTTGTGGCAATGTTCGCAACTTGGGTGTAGAGAATGCTGATGTGACTTGTGCCGGTGGTACAGGTATCTTGGCAGGCTATCTGGGCCACTCTACCTTCGGCCAGCCCTGCTATGTTGAGAACGTTTGGGTAACAGGTAAGGTAACTGCCAACGGCTACTGCGGTGGCATGTTCGGTAACGTTGCCTGCGAGAGCCATATCAAGAACTGCTACGCTAACGTGGAAGTGACTGGCTCTGGCGACCTGACAGGCGGCATTATCGGCCGTGTTCGTGCACAGGTTGATATGGAGAACGTCTATGCAGCCGGTAGCATCAACCGCGGCGGTGGCATCATCGGTGGAGGCTTCCAGGATGCAACTCCTGCAGGCTCTTACAAGAACATAGCCGTTTGGAACAACACTGAGAAGAACTTCGGTCCTGCTCGCGAAAGCGACGTCCAAAGTGGCATCCTCTACTACGACGGCACCAACTTTGCTGAGCTTCAGGAGAAGGTTGTTGCATGGGATCCCACAGTATGGTCCTGCGATATGGAACCTGGCAGCTATCCTGTATTGGCAGCCTTCGATCCTGATGGCATCAAGGGAGTGACAGCAGACTACAGCAAGCAGTCTACCGAGATCTACAACCTTGCTGGTCAACGTTTGAGCAAGATGCAAAAGGGCATCAACATCGTGAACGGCAAAAAGATTATGGTTAAGTAACGTACATCATTATATAATAATAGATGTCCCATAAAGCAAGGGGGCTCAAGTCTGAGAAGGCTGAGCCCCCTTACTTTTTCCTGTGGGCTGAAAAATATTCGACGAAATGGTGCACTATTCAGAGAATTGTATTATCTTTGCACCAACAACAACCAATTATGTATTTTTAGATGAAAAGATTGTTCCTTTCGCTCCTGTTGATCTGCACGACGGCCGGAGCATGGGCTCTGCCTAGGGCTGAGTACCCGCGTCCACAGTTTGAACGCCAAGACTGGCTAAACCTCAATGGTGACTGGACCTACACTTTCGACTTCGTTGGCTCCGGTATGGAGAAGAAACTCTTCGAGAGCAAGGGCTTTGACAGTAAGATTACCGTACCATTCTGTCCCGAGAGCAAGCTCAGTGGCGTAGGCTACACCGACTTTATCAACAACATTTGGTACCAGCGCAACATCCAAATTCCACAGGATTGGGCTGGCCGCAACGTAATGCTCAACTTCGGTGCAGTCTATTTCAACAGCGAGGTATTCATCGACGGACACCTTGCCGGACGACACTTCGGTGGCAGCACTTCCTTCGCTATTGATGTTACGAGGTTCCTCGCTGACGGAAAAGAGCATTCTCTAGTCGTACATGCTTACAGCGACACGCGGACCACTAAGCAGCCCGCCGGCAAGCAGAACGTACGCCTCAACCAGTTCGAGTGTATGTACACCCGCACCACAGGCATCTGGCAGACAGTATGGATGGAGCCAGTCAACGAGAATGCACTCCTTCGTGCCCAGGTTATCACGGACATCGACCAGGGACAAGTCATCCTGCATCCCATGTTTTATCGCGAATCAGCAGGAACATTGACTGTTATCTTGAAAGACGGCAAGAAGGTGGTCGCCACGAAGACGGTAAAGGCACAGAACAACTCAACTATCGTGCTTCCTGTCAAAGGGCAGAAACTGTGGAGCCCCGAGAATCCGTTCCTCTACGACCTCACCTACGAAGTGAGGGACGCCAGCGGCAAAGTCGTTGACCGTGTCAACAGCTATCTTGGGATGCGCAAGATTCACGTTGAAGGAAACAAGACCTACCTCAACAATGAGCCCTTCTATCAGCGTCTCGTCCTCGACCAAGGGTTCTATCCCGACGGCATCTGGACTGCTCCGACCGACGAGGCTTTGCGTCGCGACATCGAACTCTCCTTGGCTGCAGGCTTCAACGGTGCTCGCCTGCATCAGAAGGTCTTTGAGGAACGTTTCCACTACTGGGCCGATAAACTTGGATACATCACTTGGGGCGAAGCTCCGTCGTGGGGCATGAATGCCAACGACCCGGAGGTGGCACGCAATTTCCTCAGCGAATGGACCGAGGAGATAGTGCGAGACCGCAACCATCCCAGTATTGTGACGTGGACTCCGATGAACGAAGAGTGGTGGCCAGACCGCGTGCAGTTCCCACGTTTCGTTGCCGACGTCTATGACCTCAGCAAAGCGCTCGACCCGACTCGACCTGTCTGCGACGTCAGTGGCGGCGTGCACATCAAGACCGACATCTGGACAACGCACAACTACGAACAAGACCCGAAGCGGCTCAAGGAAGCAATCTACAACGGACAACGCTGGTTCCAGACGCCCAACGAATATCCTGGCATCCCACGCACGAACACCGGCTTCAACCGTCCAACCGACAATGAGGTGTACGACTTCCCTCGCTACGAAAAGGCCGACAAACCCTATCTCCTCGATGAATTCGGAGGTATTAAGTGGGTTAAGGGTCAAGACACAGCCACCGGAAACTCGAATGCCAGTTGGGGTTACGGCGAACCTCCCCACTCGCTCGAGGAGTTCTATGCCCGTCTGGAAGGTCAGGTCGATGCCTTGATGGAGATTGCCGACAACGTATGGGGTTACACATACACCCAACTCACCGATGTCGAGCAGGAACAAAACGGCATTTATTTCTACGACCGTACAGAGAAGTTCGATATGGCACGCATTAAAGCCATCTTCTCCAAAAAGCCTGCTTCGAGCAAGTAATACAGCACGTTGCCAAACCAGGCACGGCTAATTGTAAAACTAAACTAGGCGCGTCGTTCTACACGGCACGCCTAGTTTTCGAAAGACTTTAGAGGTCTTCCTTCAGTTGTGCACCAAAGTGCCTATTTCTTCGCCGTCGAGGACACGTTTGAGGTTGCCCACAACATCCATATTGAAGACATAAATAGGCAGATTGTTTTGCTGACACATTGCAGTTGCCGTGATGTCCATCACTTTCAGGCCACGTGAAATGACCTCATCATAAGTGATGTCGTGGAACTTGGTGGCAGTCGGATCTTTCTCAGGATCAGCCGTATAGATACCATCAACACGGGTTCCCTTGAGCATCACGTCTGCTTCAATTTCGATGCCACGCAGAGAAGAGCCCGTATCTGTCGTGAAGTAAGGGCTTCCAGTACCGCCACTGAAGATAGCTATTTCACCTCTCTCCAGCGCTTCGATTGCTTTCCATTTACCATAGAACTCGCCGATGGGCTCCATCCTGAAAGCCGTCATCACTCGATTTTTCTGTCCGATTGCATCGAGTGCGCTGCTCAAAGCCAGTGAGTTGATGACCGTAGCGCACATGCCCATCTGGTCGCCTTTGACGCGATCGAAGCCTTTGCCTGCTCCCGTCAAACCTCGAAAGATGTTGCCACCTCCGATAACAATGCCGATCTGAACGCCCATATCGGCTATTTCCTTGATTTGCTTGGCATACTCGTTCAGACGTTTCACGTCGATGCCATAGCCCTGTTCGCCTTGCAGACTTTCGCCCGAAAGCTTAAGAAGAATGCGTTTGAATCTTGCCATATTGTATATATTATATAATGTATTTCACTTCTTTGAATTCATAGCGACGTCGATTACCTTCTTTATCCAGTAGAATCAGGTGCCCAGACTGTTCCACATCTATGAGTTTGGCACAAAAAACGCCCATTTCATCGCAATATTTGTGCTCTTCGTCTCGACGATAAAGCCCTTCCTTGTAGTGTTCGTGCAAGGCATCAAGAGCATCATCTTTTCCGTTTTCGACTTTTTTCATATAATGTGTGAAACGTTCCATAAACTGTTCCAACACACTACGTCGCTCCACATCATAGCCAACAATGTCTGCTAAGGAACGCGGATTGGGAGCATCACTCAGGAAACGTCGCTGGCTTATATTGATGCCGATTCCAATCGTAGAACTCCTGATCTGCGACCCTTGCAAGTCGTTCTCGATGAGTATGCCTGCCACTTTACTGTCTTCGAAGTAGATATCATTTGGCCACTTAATGCGAAAGCCTGGAGCAAAGGCATTGAGAGCATCTCGAACGGCTAGAGCTGCAACTTCCGAAACTGCGAACATCCGTCGAGCAGGCAGGTTTGACGGCCTAACACGAAGGCTGAACAGGAGATTCTTCCCCTTTTCCGACTCCCAACTATTCGTGCCTGCCCCTTTTCCAGCACTCTGGAATTCGGCTGTTACAAGTGTCATTCTGTGGTCGTCTGGCGTATCAAGATGACGCAGGAAGTTGTTCGTAGAATCCACCTCATCGAGTTCTATCATGCGAAACATCGGCGAATCGTCCAGACAGAAATGCTTCTCCATCGTTTTTACTTCACGTTCTTCGTGCTCCCACGCCACCCTTTGTATGGAAGACAATGCAAAGATAGCAAACTTTTCCCTTTCGGAAACGAGAAGAAAGGAAAAAGAGCAAAATATAACAAGATTTTGGGCGTTATGCTTCATAATGTGCAAACTTTTAAGTATCTTTGCACGAAAAATACAGATTTAAAATTCAAACTTGGTTAATATGAAACGGCAACTTTTGACAATTGTGACGCTATTGTTTACTTTGACAAGTATGGCAAAGAATGATTTACTTCGCGACTTCCCAGCAGGAAGCACGCCTCAAGAAGTAGGGCGACGCCTTGCCTATCACTTTGCCGATAGCAGGCACCATTATTGGGGCGAGTCGAAGTATATCGGCTACCATGAGGTGTGTGCCTGGAACGGAGCCCTTATGTGGGGACGAGCCGCGAACGATGCCATGATACTGCAGAAGATGAAGGAACGCTTTGACGACCTCGTGGCAAATCACAAAGAGAACCTGCCTATCAAGAATCATGTGGACTTGAACATGTTCGGTTCCTTGCCGTTGAGCCTTTATGCGTCTTTCCCAACAGAAGAGAGTTACAAAACAATGGGGCTCTCTTATGCCGACACTCAATGGCAACTGCCTCCCAATGCGAAGGAGAGCGAGAAACGACTTGCCCGTCAAGGATACACTTGGCAAACGCGGATGTGGATTGACGATATGTATATGATTACGATTGTCCAAGCGTGGGCTTATCGAACGACAGGAGACCGCAAATACATAGACAGAGCCGCTCACGAAATGGTGAAATACCTTGATGAACTGCAACGACCGAACGGGCTCTTCTATCATGCGCCAGACGTTCCTTTCTATTGGGGACGAGGCGACGGATGGATGGCAGTCGGGCTGACAGAAGTGCTGAAAGCGCTTCCGAAAGACAGTCCCTACTACAAACGCATCATGAAAGGTTACAAGAAGATGATGAAGAGCCTGCTCAAGTATCGAAATGACGAAGGCCTTTGGAACCAACTTATCGACCAGCCTGACTTCTGGACAGAAACGTCTGGCTCCGCCATGTTTACCTATGCTTTCATTCGTGGCGTGAAAGAAGGATGGCTCTCGGCAAAGACCTATGCCCCAGCCGCTCGCAAAGCCTGGCTCGCCCTCATACCTTATATTAATAGTAACAACGACGTCACAAAGATTTGTGTTGGCACAAACAAGAAGAACGACTTCAATTATTACCTCGATCGCCCACAAATGACAGGTGACTATCACGGCCAGGCTCCTTATCTTTGGTGTGCAGCAGCACTTTTGGAAAAGTAATAATCTGAAAACATGAAAAATAAAACCATGAAACGTCTCTTTCTTTCTCTTTTAGCTTTAATCGTCTTGTTGCCCGCTTCGGCTGGCTACAGAAACAATTGTATCACGCTTGATTCGCGACTTCAGCATGGTGGCAAGCAGACTTGGCACATGGTTCGAGCAGGGGAAACTCAGGCAACAGGCAGGGAGATTTCCATGCCTGGTTTCAACACGCAAGGTTGGGCAGAAGCCATCGTGCCTGCGACTGTCCTGACGAACCTCGTCGAACAAAAGGTTTATCCAGAGCCTTACTACGGACAGAACAACAAGCTCGCGAACAATCTTATCCCAGACTTGGCAAAGGTGGGACGTGAGTTCTATACCTATTGGTTCCGCACAGAATTCGTCGTGCCTGCAGAGTTCAAGGGCAAGCGCATTTGGCTTGAGCCGACGGGTATCAATTATCGGGCTGAGATATGGGTAAACGGATACATGATAGGACAGATGGCTGGCATGTTCAACAACCAGCCGTTCGACATTACAGACCGAGCTGTCCAGCCTGGTCAGACTGCAGCCCTCGCCATTCGTGTCCTTCCTGTTGATGTATCTGGAACTACTTCGCCAAAAGGTTGGGGAGCAGTCGGAGAATGGCACAACGGCGGAGACGGATGGATAGGACAGAATGTAACCCAACTCATGACTGTAGGCTGGGACTTCACTTTCGAGGATGGCATTCGCGACAGGAACACTGGAATTTGGCGTTCGATACGCCTTTATGCGACTGGTCCACAGCAACTTCGCAACCCATACGTAACCTCGGAACTGGCTCATCCCAATTATGATGTGGCGAGCGAAACGGTTAGTGTGGAAGTCTGGAATCCCAACACAAACAGCGGAGAGTGTGTCGTGAGCGGAAGCATCGAAGGAACTGACATCTCTTTCAAGAGTAAGAATATCAAGTTGCAAAGGGGTGAGCATAAGACAGTCACTTTCTCACCAAAAGATTTCCCACAACTCGTCATCAGAAGGCCCAAGCTTTGGTGGCCGAAGAACAAGGGCGAGCAGAATCTCTATACACTTCATCTTACTCTTGTAGACGGGAAAGGGAATCTCATGGACAGCCTTTCAACCCGATTCGGAATTAGGGAAGTTATCGCCACTCGCGAGACTCCAGACAAATCGAAACTTTTCATCATAAACGGGCACAAGACCTTCGTTCGAGGAAGCAACTGGATTCCTGAAGCCATGCTACGTACCAACGACAAACGAATGGAGACGGAACTCGCCTATACAGACCAGTCTGGCATCAACTTGCTGCGTCTTTGGGGAGGCGGAATTGCTGAGAGTGACCGCTTCTACGAGCTTTGTGATGAGTACGGAATCATGGTTTGGCAGGAGTTCTGGATGACTGGCGACACGAAGCATCCTATGGATGAGCCGCTCTATCTGGCAAATGTGGAGAGCACGATGAAACGCATCCGCAATCATCCCAGCATAGTCATTTATGTCTCGAGCAACGAAAGTACGGCTGTGACTGGAGCAGAAGAGCTCATCAAGAGCCTGGCTCCAGACATCCCCTATCAGATGCAAAGTGAATGCGACGGAGTTCATGATGGCAGCCCTTACAAGCAAGTCAATCCGATGCGGCACTACGAGAATACGGCTTCGGACAGAGGAAGTCGCGTAGATGGCTTCAATCCCGAGTATGGAGCCCCAACTTTGCCCATCGTCGAGGACTTGTACGAGATGATGCCTGCCAACGAGCTTTGGCCCATGAATAAAGCGACCTGGGACTACTTGGACGGCAACGGATTCCACCTCATGAGCACGCTCTACAAGGATATGGTCAACGAGTATGGCCAGTCGAAGAGCATCGAGGAGTTTGCTCGCCGCGGACAAATGGTGGGAGCCATCAATTCGAAGAGTATCTGGGAAGTTTGGAACGACAACAAACTGCAGTTTGGAGACCGATGGTGTTCAGGCTTGTTGTTCTGGTACCACAATTGTCCGAACTGGCAAGTCTGTGCTCGAATGTGGGACTGGTTCCTCGAACCGACGGCTTCTCTGTACCACACTATGCACGCCCTCGAGCCGCTTCATATCCAATACGACTATTTGAAGGGAACCGTGAGTGTTTGCAACGACTATCTCGAAGCACAAAAAGGACTGAAGGCAAAGGCCGAAGTCTATGATTTCTCGAGTCGCAAGATCAGTTCTGTAACGGCAAAAGTGGATGTTCCGGCTGATGGAGTTGCGAACGACATTCTTTCCGTCAGCATTCCTGAAGATATAACTCCTGTCCATTTCATCGCTCTCGAACTGACTGATGCGAGGGGAAAAGTCGTGAGTCGCAACCTGTATTGGCGTTCGAACAACAAGTATGAGGGCAAGAGCACCTTGACTGGCCCTTGCACAAGCGGGTTCGAGGCCCTCGCAAACCTGCCTGAAGCGAGACCCACAGTTATGACTCGCCGCCTTTCTGAAAAGGATGGACAATATGAGTGGGAAGTGACATTGAGGAACAGCAGTCGGAAGATTGCCTTCTTCTGCCAGTTGCTCCTGACGGACCTGAATGACAAACCCATTCACGGAACCTACTACAGCGACAACTTCTTCACGATGTTGCCAGGAGAGAAACAAGTCATCACCATTCGGACAGACAAGCAAAACGGAGGGAATTTCCGCCTTCGCTTCTGCGAGAATATGGGTGAGAAGAGAAACGCGACAATAAGATGAAAATGACATAACCAGCGAAGAGACAAAACAACTAGTGTGATGTTGGCGATTTACTAGTGTGACGATTGCAATTTACTAGTGTGACGATTGCAATTTACTAGTGTGATGTTTGCAATCGTCACTGCAGTCGCTGGGAAACATATAAAATCAATCGTATCATGAAATGCCAGGAAAGATTCCAACAAATCTACAAACGCGAGCCTGAAGCCCTTGCTTTCTGCCCCTATCGAGTATGCCCCATCGGAGCCCATAGCGATGCTAACTTGGGGAAAGTCACAGGTTTGGCAATCGACAAAGGCATCCATCTCGCCTATAGTCCCAAGCATAATGGTGTCGTGGAACTTTGCTCTCTCCAGTTCGACAAACGGGCCCAGTTCCATGTTCGCGATGTCCCTCGCCAGAAATGTAACGACTGGGCAGACTATCTTCGAGGCGCTACACTCAAACTAGGCGAGCGATATCCCCTCACCTATGGTTTGAGCGGAGTCATCGAAGGCACCCTTCCCATCGGAGGTCTCTCGTCTTCGGCAGCCGTTGCCCTCGTCTTTCTCAAAGCCCTCTGCAAGGTCAACAACATTCAACCAGAACCCCTTGAACTCATCCTCACTTCTATGGCAGCCGAGAACGACTATGTAGGCGTCAATAGCGGCAAGCTCGACCAGAGCTGCGAGGTGTATTCGAAGAAGGACCATCTGCTTTATCTCGACACGAAGACCGACGAGTACGAGCTCATTCCAGCACACCCGAAGATGAAACCTTACAGCATAGCCATCTTCTTCAGCGGCATCGAAAGGACGCTTGCAGGCAGCAAATACAACATGCGAGTCGATGAGGCTCGAAGCGCGGCCTACGCTCTGTTGGCTTATGCAGGCTTGGAGTACGGCAAATTCAGCGAGGCGAATCTGCGAGCTGTGCCAAGAGAAATATATGAGATGTACAAGGAAAGGCTTCCAGAAACTTGGCGACGTCGGGCCGAACATTGGTTCACGGAATTCGACAGAGTTGAGATGGGAGCAGAAGCTTGGAGGCGAGGAGACCTCGAAACCTACGGCAGACTCAGTTTCGAAAGCGGCCAAAGCAGTATCGTCAACTGGGAAACAGGTTCTCCAGAACTCAAGGCACTCTACGACATCATGTGCCATACTGACGGAATCTATGGTGGCCGCTTTAGTGGAGCGGGTTTCAAAGGATGTTGTATGGCACTCATCGACCCCTCGTTCGAAACAGAAATCAAGCAAAAAGTCACTAACGAATACCTGAAAATCTTTCCTGAACTCGAAGGCAAATACAGCGTCCACATCTGCCAAAGTGCAGACGGATTGCTCTAGATAACACGCAAAAACATGAAATGTCTCATTCTTGCTGCAGGATATGCCACTCGTCTGTATCCCCTTACAGAGAACTTCCCGAAGCCTCTTCTCAAGGTAGGCGATAAAACAATCCTCGATTGGCTCGTCGACGACATAGACGAAGCGGGTTTGGTCGACGAATATATCGTCATCTCGAACCACAAGTTCGCCCATCATTTCCTTGATTGGGCATCCACGAAAGGGCAGAGAATAACAGTCGTGGACGATGGCACATCAAGCAACGAGACACGACTAGGAGCCGTTTGCGACATTCAATTCGCCATCGAAAAGCTCGCTCTTGATGACGATCTGCTTATTATTGCCGGTGATAATCTCTTGGATTTCAGCCTGAAGCGCTTCATCCATTATGCGCTTGAGAAACAGACCTCCTGCATTATGCGCTTTTATGAAAAGGACGAACAAAAACTCTTGAAGTGCGGGGTAGTTACCTTCGACGATAATGATCGCGTCCTTCGAATGACTGAGAAATCTCCCACACCTGAAACTCATTGGTGCTGCCCACCCTTCTATTACTACACAAAACAAGACGCACGACTCGTCAAAGAAGGCATCTTGGAAGGTTGCGGCACAGACGCTCCAGGCAGTTACATCGCTTGGCTCTGCACCAAAACACCTGTTCATGCAATGGAAATGCCCGGCCGTCGCTATGATATCGGCAATCTGCAAAGCTACGAACAAGTTCAGAAAGAATATCGCGGCATCAAAGTAAGTGAATAATATGATATGGAAGAACCCTTGACAACAAATGTTGCTCAAGAACTAAAAAGACCGTTTAATTAAAGAACTGCAAAAATTAAGGAAACATGAGAAGAATGTATGTTGTTTTTGTAGCTTCCTATTACAATAAGCTATTATTCTGTTTCTTGTTACTGTTGTTTCCTGTCGCCATTCTGGCCCAAGACAAATACCACGTTGTGGATGCAGAAACAGGCGAAGCCCTTGATGGCGTTTGCATGTATGTGACCGAAGGCAAGGGAGCCTGGACTAACGAGAATGGTGATGCGGAACTCAAAATAAAAGATAATGAGCAGGTGAAAATCTCATACATCGGATACAAAACACTCGTGCTTAAAAAGTCTGAGCTGGAAGCCACTATCAAGCTGACACCATTGTCAAAAGACTTACGGGAAGTAAGCGTTGAATCGGACGAACTGCTCCTCGAACGCCTGGCAAAGAAGCTGAATAAAGAGGCTAATGCTAACCGAAAACACAGAGTGCCTTTCTTCTCACGAATTACCTTGCAGACAAATGACGGCAACGAGATGATTGAGTCTTTTCTGGAAGCCGGTTCTGCAGGAATCATCCACTTGCTCAAACTTTACAATGGCTTGTATTATAGTATTTCGGCTTCTGGCCGAAGTGCGTCGAACCTGCGCAGAACAAATCTGCACAACATTTTCTGCTTAGGGCCTAACACAGAGAATGATTTGTTCTGGAAAGGGTATGTGGGACCTTTGCATCAGGGTGCAACAGCAGCGTGGCTCAAAAGGAACTATCAGCTTTCCTCCGAGGTCTATACCAACGAAGAAGGGGAAGGCTTGAGGTGCATTACCGTGACACCCAAAAACAACACTGCCTTGATAGGAGGAAAGATATACCTCAAACCGAGTTCGTGCGACCTGGTCTATTTCGAGGGCAAAATAACGGCAGACGCAGTCGTATATGCGGGAGAATCGTCCACGGTATCGAAACGCATAATAAACTTCTTCATCAACTACACCAATCGTGATGGCTTTACCGAAGTTGATAATATGACGTTTGTGCTTACGGCAAACGGCATGAAATGCCGCTCGGTGATGATAAACATGGAGAAACACAATGTCCTAGAAGAGCTGACTTGGCCCGTGGAGATAGGGAGAAACCTTGTCTACTCCCTTGATGATACAGGATATAATCATTCTATGGACAAATACCTTTCCATCATGGCCCACACAGATGTCGAAGATGCTTTGGTGAATGGCAACTTCTCTGCTATGACCGAGAAGGAAGACGGGCAGCAGACGACAGGTGACGGACAACCAACGGCGAAATGGAAGAATGCTCTTCCGCAAGAGAAAGTCTATCTGCACCTTGACAATACAGGCTACTTTAAAGGCGAGACCATTTGGTTCAAGACGTATGTTGTCCGTACCGACACTGAGCGGCGCGGAAACCTCAGTAGTGTTCTCTATGTGGATTTGGTTAGTCCGACTGGCGACGTGATGGCACATAAGAAAATATACGTGACACACGGCATAGGAGCAGGCAGTATAACATTGGACAATGCTGTGATGCCTACAGGGTTTTACGAGTTGAGGGCTTACACTCGCTACATGACCAATTGGAGCAAGAACGCGTGCTTCTCCAGGATAATCCCCATCTTCAGGGAGCCACGGAAGGAAGGCGACTTCCAACCTCGTATGGACACGGAGACGCGCCTTACTGCCATAGAAACAGCAAAGGAGGAGAAACGTGCCTTCTATCCTGAAGGCGGAAATCTAGTGAAGGGACTCCCTGCCCGTGTTGCTTATACGATAAAAGGTGAACGTGGGGTAGTGGAAATCCCTGCTTCTTCAGACCATAAGTCAGTGGAGATTGACATTAATGGAACTTCTCATTCATACACGCTTCCCCAGGCACAGGACGAAGGCATTTCCTTGCGGGTGGATGCCCTTCGCGACGACAGTCTTACAATGGATCTTTGGGCAACATCAGGTCTTTCAGGCAAGGAGCTTGGCTATGCACTTATACATAGCGGAAAAGTCTTGACATCATTTACGTTCAAGGCTCAAGGCCATCAGCATTTCTCCATTGCCCGCAGTGTTCTTCCGGAAGGTGTTTCGCAAGTCACTGTCTTCGACACTGAAGGTGAAGCCTTGGCAGACCGCTTCGTCTTCCGATGTCCAGAATATGCTGATTCTCTGCAAATCCAAACCACGACAACAAAACTCTTGCCCTGTGGCAAGGTATCAATGGACATTACATCCACCCCCTACACCTCGCTCTCCTTCTCTGCGATGGATGCCAATAGTGTGGTGAACGGCAGACGAGGGGACATCAAGACGTGGATGTTGCTGGGAAGTGACATCAGGGGATATATCGCCAATCCGGAATACTACTTCGAGAGCGACGATGCAGAGCACCGCAAGGCTGCGGACCTGCTGATGCTGATTCAGGGATGGAGACGCTATGACTGGGATGCAATGAATGGCAACAAAGAACAAAAGTCGCTTCAGCCATACGAAAGCAAATTGGCTATCGATGGTACAATTAAAGCCAAGAAGGGCACTAATGCAGACGTAGCTGGCGTGACGGTCTCTGCCACCTTGCGAGGCAGTGAAGAAAACATTGGACTATCTGCTGTTACAGACAGTACGGGGCGTTATGTCATAGTCCTTCCTGACATTCAGGGAGAGTGGCCAATGAGCATTTCGGCTGCCAAGGATGGGCTCTCTGACAAGTACATCATCCCCATCAACCGTCATTTCTCCCCCGCATCGAGGCTTCCCGAGGAATTCGAGGTAGAACAGATACCCATGGACAACTTCCAACTGCATCATTGGGACATCCCTGACGACGACGAAACAGTCTGGAAGAAATTCCTGGATGCTCGTGGAACAACGATGCGCGAAGTTACTGTTAAGAAGAGAAGACTCGACAACTTTAACTATAGTGGTTTTGCTGATGAAAAGAATGCACAGATAAACTCCACGATCTACTATGACTGCGAGAAGGCCGTCGAGGACTATCTCGACCGCGGCGAAGAGCCTCCTTACCTTACGGAATGGCTCGCAGGGAAGAAAAAGAACTTCAATGGAAACACACCCATTGAGAAAGCGATGTGGGCTGCCATAGGAGACTCCATGCAATTTAATCGGGACGACAGACAGATGTTCGTGCCTGGCGCGGTGATTGATGTCGCAGAGCTTAGGGGCATGGACACTCCCTACGACACCTACGAGGATAACGCACCATCGTACTGGATTCCTGTATGGAGAGACGGTTTTTCGATAGACGGACACCCTGTCGTTTGGATGGTGAACAACCTGTTCTGTACCATCACCAACCTTAGCCTAAGAACCGACCTGAGAAGTAAGGTCCCGGTTACGGCTCCCACCATAGAGCGTCTTACCAAGCCAAATATAGAGCTGCCGCAGCTGCTCGAGGACGTGAAGTCACTTTATGTCGCCAGAGACAATTCACTCGTCCATAAGGTAACAAGCTCATCGGCCATCGAAGGGCGAACCCCATATCTGGTGTACTGCTTCACCAAACCCGGAATAAAGAGCAAGGTTAAGGGCATACGCTATACATCGTATCAGGGCTTTGACCCCGTAGAAGTGTTCCAGACGGAAGATTATGAGCAAATGCCTCCGATGAACGACTTCCGCCGCACACTTTATTGGAACCCCAATCTCTGGACAGATGAGAACGGCAAGGCGCACGTTGAGTTCTGGAACAACTCTACCTGCACAGACATGATTATCTCTGCCGAAGGCATAACAGACGACGGAAAGTTCGTCACAGGCAGATAATGCGGATTTGTCGTCGAGGAAGTCACACTGGCAATTAATATACGGATAAGGGCAGATAAAAGGTTCTCAAGGCATACAATAAGCACTTTAACGCCATTTTTCTGCCTAATTATTTGCACGTTTCGCAGAAATCACTTACCTTTGCACGCGAAAAGATGAAAGTGAGGGGCTCCGAAAGTTCCTCACTTTTCTTTAATAAACCTAAAAACACTTAAAACACATGATTAGCAAAAGTGCAGTGCAGCAAGCCGTAGAAGAGTGGCTTGAAGGCAAAGAGTATTTCCTTGTTGACATCAGCATCAGTCCTGACGACCGTATCGTGGTGGAGATAGATCACCAGGATGGAGTATGGATAGAGGACTGTGCCGACCTGAGCCGACACATAGAATCGCGTCTGAGCCGTGATGAGGAAGACTATGAGCTGGAAGTTGGCAGTGCAGGTTTGGGACAACCCTTCCGCGTTCGTCGTCAATACGAGATTCACGTTGGCAAGGAAGTCGAGACACAATTGCACGACGGCCACAAGTATCATGGCACTTTGCTGAGCGTTGGCGACGAAGGTTTCCAGCTTGGCATCATGCAGAAAGTGAAGGAAGAAGGCAAGAAGCGTCCCGTCCTGATGGAAGTTCCCACAGACTTCCGCTTCGAAGACGTTGCCTACACCAAGTATCTCATTAAGGTGAAGTAAAAACAAAACAAACATAAAAATGGCAAAGAAAACACAAACAACTGAACCAGTCGACATGATAGAAGTGTTCGCCGACTTTAAAGAAAAGAACAACATCGACCGTGCCACTCTGGTAAGCGTGCTGGAAGAATGCTTCCGCAACGTCATTGCCAAGATGCATAGCACAGACGAGAACTATGACATCATTGTCAATCCCGACAAGGGCGACTTTGAGATCTACCACAATCGCGTGGTTGTGCCCGATGGTGAAGTGAACGACAAGAACAAGGAAATCTCGTTGAGCGAGGCACAACAGATTGAGGACGACTACGAGATTGGCGAAGAAGTCAGCCAACGCGTCGATATGTCCGAGTTCGGACGCCGTGCCATCCTTCAGCTCAGACAGACCCTCGCCAGCCGAATCATGGAGCTGGAGTACGACGCTCTGTACAATCAGTACAAAGACCGCGAAGGGGAAGTTATCAGTGCAGAAGTGTATCAGACATGGAAGCGCGAGACGCTTCTTATGGACGAGGAGGGCAACGAATTGCTCCTTCCCCGCCAAGAACAGATTCCTGGCGACTTCTTCCGTAAGGGCGAAAGCACTCGTGCCGTCATCCTGCGCGTCGAGAATACTGGTGGCAAGCCTCGCATCATCCTGAGCCGAACAGCTCCCGAGTTCTTGCAGAGAATGCTGGAAGCAGAAGTTCCTGAGATTCAGGACGGCCTCATCACAATCCACAAGATTGCACGCATCCCTGGCGAACGCGCCAAGATTGCTGTCGAGAGCTACGACGACCGTATTGATCCTGTAGGAGCTTGCGTGGGTGTGAAAGGCAGCCGTCTTCGTGGCATCGTGCACGAACTGCGTGGCGAGAACATCGACGTCGTGACTTGGACTTCCAACACACAACTTATGATTACCCGCGCCCTCAATCCTGCCCGCGTCAATAGCGTTACACTCAACGAAGAGGAACATACTGCCGAGGTTTATCTCGATCCGGATCAGGTATCACTCGCCATCGGTAAGGGCGGCCTTAACGTCAAACTTGCCAGCATGCTCGTTGGTTATACCATCGATGTCTTCCGTGAACTCAACGAAGAAGACAACGACGACGTAAGCCTCGACGAGTTTACCGATGCCATCGAACCCTGGATTATCGACGAACTCAAGAAGATTGGCTTCGAAACTGCAAAAGGTGTGTTGGGCGCACAGCGTGAGATGATCATTCAGAATGCCGACCTCGAAGAGGAAACCGTAGACGAAGTGCTGCGCATTTTACAAGCCGAGTTCGAATAAAAAAAAAATTAGAGTTTAGGGAAAAGAAAGACAATGAGCATCAGATTAAATAAAGTAACCAAGGAGTTCAACATCGGACTGCAGACGGCAGTTGAATTCTTGCAGAAGAAAGGCTTCACCGAGGTTGAGGCCAATCCCAACTTCAAGATAACGGAAGAACAATATGCCCAATTGCAAAGCGAGTTCAGTTCCGACAAAGGTTTGCGAAACGAGGCGACTCAACTCCTTCAGCAACACACCCATCAGGCCAAGGAACGCAAAGAACCGAAAGCAAAGCCTGTCGAAGAGGTGCAGATAGAAGCTCCGAAGATGGCTGGTCCGAAGATTCTCGGACGCATTGACCTTGGAAAGAAACCTGCCGCAACACCTAAGGCAGAGGAAGCTGCTCCTGCAAAGCCCAAAGCAAAGGAAACTCCAGCAGAAGAAGCAAAACCCAAGGCAGAAGCCAAGCCTGTAGAAGAGAAGAAGGAAAAGGTTGTCGTTGAGAAGAAGACTGAAGTTCCAGCTCCGAAAGAAGAGCCAGTCGTTCCAAAGGAGAAACCTGCAGAAACATTAGCTCCGGAAAGCCAACCCGCTCCAGAAGAGAAGAAGGAGGAAGAAATCTTCCGTCTGACTCCCGCTCCAAATGCTGCACCTTCTCTTACCATCAAGGGCAAGATTGACCTCGACAGCCTGAATCAGACTACACGTCCTAAGAAGAAGACACACGAGGAACGTCGTCGTGAACGCATTGAAGCACAAGGTGGCGACCGCAAAAAGCGTGTCCGTCTTGGCAAGGAACGTGTTGACGTCAATGATGTTGCCAATCAGCAACAAGGTGGTCAGAAGAAGAATGGCGGCAACACCCAGCAGCAGAACCAGAGCGGCGGAGGGAAGAACAAGAAGCAGAAGAACCATCCCAAGCAGATGCCTCTCCAACCGGAAGTGAGCGACGAGGAAGTTGCAAAGCAGGTTCGTGAGACACTCGCTCGCCTTACCAGTAAAGGTACGAAGATGGGCAAGGGTGCCAAGTATCGTCGTGAAAAGCGCGAAGCCATCCGTCAGGGAATGGAGGAGGAACTTGCCAATGAAGCAGCAGAGAGCAAGGTACTGAAACTGACAGAGTTCGTTACGGCCAACGAGTTGGCAACGATGATGAACGTGCCTGTCACGAAGATTATCGCTACCTGCATGAGCATCGGCATTATGGTCAGCATCAACCAGCGAATGGATGCCGAGACCATCAACCTCGTTGCTGAAGAGTTCGGCTTCACCACAGAATACGTCAGCGCAGAAGTCAGTGCAGCTGTCAGCGAAGAGGAGGATGACGAGCAGGATCTCGTACCTCGCGCTCCCATCGTAACAGTGATGGGTCACGTCGACCATGGTAAGACATCTTTGCTCGACTACATTCGTCAGACAAACGTCATTGCGGGTGAGGCTGGCGGCATCACACAGCACATCGGTGCCTACAATGTGACACTCGAAGACGGACGTCATGTCACTTTCCTCGACACCCCAGGTCACGAAGCCTTCACGGCTATGCGTGCTCGTGGTGCTCAGGTAACGGATATCGCCATTATCATCGTGGCTGCCGACGACGACATCATGCCGCAGACCAAGGAAGCCATTGCGCATGCCACGGCTGCTGGCGTTCCTATCGTCTTCGCTATCAACAAGATAGATAAGGCTGGAGCAAATCCCGACAAGATTAAGGAAGGCCTGGCCAACATGAACTTCCTCGTAGAGGAATGGGGCGGTAAGTATCAGAGCCAGGACATCAGTGCCAAGAAGGGTATTGGTGTGGAAGAACTCTTGGAGAAGGTGCTTCTGGAAGCCGAGATGCTCGACCTCAAGGCCAATCCCAACCGCAAAGCCACGGGTTCCATCATCGAGTCCAGCTTGGACAAGGGTCGCGGCTATGTGGCTACCGTGCTTGTAAGCAATGGCACGCTGCATGTTGGCGACATCATCTTGGCTGGCACGAACTATGGTCGCGTTAAAGCGATGCTCAACGAACGCGGACAGCGTGTCGAGGCTATTGGTCCGTCTCAGGCTGCAACTGTGCTTGGCTTGAACGGCGCTCCGCAGGCTGGTGATGCTTTCCACGTCATGGATTCCGACCAAGAGGCTCGCGAGATTGCCAACAAGCGCGAACAACTGGCTCGCGAACAAGGTCTGCGTACAATGAAGCGTCGCGGCCTGGAAGAGTTGGCCCACAACATCGCTTTGGGTGGCGTGCAGGAACTCAACCTCATCGTCAAGGGCGATGTGGACGGCTCCATCGAGGCACTCAGCGACTCGCTCATCAAACTCTCTACGGAGAAGATTCAGGTCAATGTCATCTACAAGGCTGTGGGCCAAATCAGCGAGAGCGATGTCAACATGGCAGCGGCGGCAGAGAACTGCTTCATCGTCGGTTTCCAGGTTCGTCCTTCAGCTGCAGCCCGCAAGTTGGCCGAGCAGATGGATGTCGATATCCGCCTCTACAGCGTCATCTACGATGCCATCGAGGAGGTGAAGGATGCGATGGAGGGCATGCTTTCGCCCGAAATCAAGGAGGAGGTTACGGCCCAAGTCGAGGTGCGTCAGGTCTACCATATCACGAAGGTGGGTACCGTTGCCGGTGCTTACGTTATGGATGGCAAGGTCAGCCGCACGAACAAGGCCCGCGTCATTCGCGACGGCATCGTGGTCTTCACGGGAGCCATCAATGCGCTGAAGCGTTTCAAGGACGATGTGAAGGAGGTCAGCACCAACTTCGAATGCGGTATCTCGCTGGTAGGCTACAACGACCTGAAGGAGGGCGATATCATCGAGACCTTCCAGGAGATTGAAATCAAGGCAACACTCTAAAAAGAGTTCATAGTTCATAGTCCATAGTTCATAGTTGGGCTACGGCTCAAACCAAATAGCTCGCTGCCATTTAACTATGGATTATGAACTCATAACTAAAAACTAACTCATGGATATTCTTCTGCTCATTCTTTTGGCGGTCGGCTTCGTTAGCGGACTGTTTTCGGGAGCTGTCAAGCAAGTCATCTCGCTGGCGGCTTTCGTGGTTGGTTTCATACTTGCCTGCCTCTACTATCAGGCATTGGGAGACTTCCTGACGGGCTTCATGAACTTCCCCGTTTTCTGCAGGATAGCAGCCTTCGTGCTGCTGTGTGTCGTCGTACCCATCGTGGCGAGTCTGATTGCCTCCCTCATCACGAAAGTGCTGAATTTCATACCCGTCTTGGGGACGATGAACCGTTTGCTGGGCGGCCTGATTTGCCTGGCGAAATACGCTCTCGTCTTGGGAGCCCTCATTTGGCTCTTCTCGTCTATGAACCTGATAAAGGAGGAGACGATGCAGAAGTCCAAGCTTTGCCGTCCCCTCAAGGCCTTCCCCGAGTTTGTCTATAACACTTTGGCTCCCAGCCGTTCAGATAACCCGACAAATCAGAGATTCTATGAGAGTGATGCTCCTGATACTCCTGGCGATACTATTCCAGACGGAAGCAATATCGCAGAGTAACGAACCTATAGAGCAAGTGATAGAACGGGGGCTGCAGAGAGCTGGCACCCAGACGCTTCTGTTGGCCCAATCGCTGCAGGACAAGCAGAACGCATTGCCGCGCACCTACGAAAAAGGGCAGCTGCAGACCTGCCGCTACGACAATTGGGTGTCGGGCTTCTTCCCCGGCCTGCTCTGGATGCTTTACGAGAACAATGGCGACGAGCAGTTCCGACGCTTTGCCGAGCTCTATACCGAGCGAGTGGAACCCGCCAAGAAACTCACCAACACACACGACTTGGGCTTCATGCTCTATTGCAGTTTCGGGCAGGGCTACCGGCTTACAGCCAACCGTCACTACCTGGACGTCATCAGCGAAGGCACCCAAAGTCTGCTCACACGATGGAACCCCAAGCTAGGCGTCATCCGTTCGTGGGACTTCGGCAAGCAATGGCAGTATGCCGTCATCATCGACAACATGATGAACCTGGAAATGCTCTGCTTCATGACGAAACAGACGACGGACCGCCACTATATGAAGGTGGCGGAGACACACGCACGGACCACCATCAAGAACCATTTCCGGGGGGACTACAGCACCTTCCACGTTGTCTCCTACGACACCATTTCGGGCCGACCTCATGCCAAGAACACGGCTCAGGGCTATGCTGACGGCAGCGCTTGGGCTCGCGGACAGGCTTGGGGACTCTACGGCTACACGATGATGTACCGCGAAACGCAC
>JAGCFN010000067.1 GCA_017650085.1 Bacteroidaceae bacterium
CAGACAGAGGAAGACTTCCCTATCCATCAAGTGCCAGCCATAAGCGAGGTCGGCCACGCTGAAGAATTTCAAGGCAAACGCAATCTCCAAAAGGCCGAGACAAACCTTGATGCAGTTCATCCAGTTGCCGCTCTTGGGCATGCTCTTGAGCCAAGCCGGGAACATAGCAAAGAGCGTGAAGGGAAGGGCGAGAGCAAGTGCGAAGCCCAGCATGCCGATAGTTGGCGCAAGGATGGAGCCAGTTGTGCTGACCTCGACAAGCAGGAAACCGATAATCGGGCCTGTGCAAGAGAAGCTGACCAAGCTCAAAGTGAACGCCATCAGGAAGATGCTCAGCAGACCTGTCGTACTGCTCGACTTCTTATCCACGGCATTTGTCCAGCTGCTTGGGAGCGTTATATCGAAGCCTCCCAGGAAACTTGCGCCAAAGACGAGGAGCATCAGACAGAAGAAGATATTGAAGATGGCGTTCGTACTGAGCGCATTCAGAGCGCTTGCCCCGAAGATGAGGGTCACGAGAAGTCCCAGCAGAACATAGATGACGACAATACTGATACCGTAAGTAATGGCATCACGAATGCCTTTCTTCTTGTCGTCAGTTCGCTTCAGGAAGAAGCTGACAGTCATAGGAATGATGGGCCAAACGCAAGGCGTGAGCAGAGCGATGAGTCCGCCAAGCACACCCAAAAGGAAGATGCCCCAAAGGCTCCTGTTCGAGGTTTGCGTCCCAGCCTCGAAAGCCTTGAGTTCATCAATGACTGGGGCCCAAAGATCGTTGCCTATGGAGTCTCGAACCTCTTCCTGAACGGGTTCTTCTGCTGTGATTGTATCCTCAACTACGGCTGCCTTCTCCTCTTCTTTAGGCTCTTCAACGACCTTTTCCGGCTCAGCGGTTTTGGGTTTACCCTCGCCTTTGAAGCTGAACTCCACGTTGGTTGGAGGCATGCAATTCTCGTCGTTGCAGGCTCCGTAAGTCAGATAGCCAGCCACTTCATACTCGGGTTCCGTAATGGTGAAACGCTGAACGAAACTGGCCGTCCCTTCCATATAGCTGACCTCCATGCCGAACATCTCGTCCATAGCCTTGTGAATCTTGCCCGTAGCCTTCAGTTTGCCGTCAGGTTTCAGGCCTTTCTGCTTCTCGAGAGTCAGTTCTGCTCGAGTCGGTCCGCCATCAGCTATGTCCGTCCCATAAACGTGCCAACCCGCATCCACATTGCCCTGGAAGACAACCTCGAGAGCATCGTCGCCCACTTTCTTCTGGCTTGCAGTCATGGTGACGGGAGTTTGGAACTGTGCCAAAGCTGAAACCAAAGCACATATAAATAAGGTAAGGAGCAAAGCGATACGTTTCATCTTGTCTGTCTTAATTCGGGGGACAAAGGTACAAATAAGCGAGAACAATACAAAATAAAACAGTCATTTTCTTTTATTTTTATTGTCGAGCGCAAAAGTAGCTCGACGAAGTCAAGGTACGAAAAAAGAGGCATTTCCGCAAAAGAAACGCCTCAAAAATAAACACTCCTAGGTTAGATTGAAAACTTAGCACGTTAACTTGCTCAACTTAACACGTTAACTTTGCCAACTTAACACGTTAAGTTTGGAATTTAACAGTGTTACGTTTTCTCACATCACAAGCCAACTCCTGTTTTCCTTCATGCTCCGACGCATCTCTATGATTTCCTGAACGTTACCGATGATACTGCAAATGCCCGCAGTCATCAGCAAGGAGAGGCCTGCAGCCACAAAAAGCCGCGAGTTCTGAGCGAGCCAAACCAGGAAACTCGTCTGCACACCAAAGCTGAAGAGAGGTTCGTTGGTTGGCGAAGAAAGCAGCCACCAAGTACTGATTCCGCCACAAATGATGCCTACGACAAAGGCTGCGACCATCATTACCTTGTAACGATGAAGGGTTCGCTCCTGATATTGTTTGACGAACTCAACTGCATCGAGCCGCTTCGTAAGCTTCTCCATAAACTCGGCACTATCGTCGAAATGTGGCTTTTGAGCGAGGAAGAGGTCCTCTATAGCTTTATCTTTTGTCATATCTCTCAATCTTCAATTTTCAATCTTCAATATTGCTCTAAGTTTGTCACGACCTCGCGAGAGTTGCTTCTTTACAGCATCTTCCGAGGTTTCAGTAATCGTAGCTATCTCCTTGATATTGTGACCGTTGAGATAGAAAAGGGTGATGGCAGAGCGTTCCTTTGGCGGAAGCGTGCCAAGAGCGAGGTAGAGGTCCTGATAAAGCCCCCCTTCATCTCCCCCGAGGGGGAGTGACTGAACGCGGGCCTCATCAATACTTACTGTCGGCTTCAAGCTTGCCTTGTGGTTGAGGAAAGTGTTGTAGGCAATCTTGAAGAGCCAAGAGCGGAACTTTCCCTTGTCTTGATAGCCTGCGCAGGAGAGATAAGCCTTCACCAAAGCGTCCTGAGCGAGGTCATCAGCTTCGTCTTTCCTACCACAGCAGAGTGAGAGCAAGAAGCCTCTGAGTGCCTCCTGCTCACGCTCCACGCAGGCTATGAAAGTCTCTCGATTCACAGATTTGCCTCTTCCATCAGTTTCTTCTCCTCTGCCTCAATCTCTTTAGCGAGTATCTTCTTGCCCACAAAGTAATAGATAAGGAAGCCGAGACCCACAGCAAAGAGCACTCCACCACAGAAATAAAGGAAGTGAATAACATCTGGGTCTGAGCCTCCGCAACAATCTATCCATAAGCCACAGCCAAACAGACTTAAGCCAAGCAGAGAGATAATGCAGCCCCACAACAGTTTCGACAGCAGCTTTTCCTTCAGCAGTTTCTGTTTGGGAGCCATCTTCTTAAGCAGTTCCTCCACATCTGTCTCTTTGTTCTTCTCGATTGCAGCCAGCACAATCTGCTTACGCACCTCGGTTTCATTCATCTTCCGGCGAGTGTTCAGGAAGGCAATAACAATAGGAAGCACACATAAACAGGCAATGATAAATATCATACCTGCAATAGTATCAGCATACATAATCTTTTTGTTTTAATCGTTTAACTTATGTTCTCTTCTGTTTCTCTTGACCCTGGTCATTAACATAACGCAGCAGGAAGGCAAAAGGTGACGTCGAAGATGAAAAAAAGTTCACAGCGAACGGATCACTCTTTGCAGTTCATCGAGGAAACGAGCCGCTTGAGCCCCATCCATCTGAGTGTGGTGGAACTGGAAGGAGACCTTGAGAGTCGTCCTGAAGAAGCGGCGTTTGTAGCGTCCCCAAATGAGGAAAGGATTGTTGAAGATGCCGCTATACATGCCGACTGCGCCGTCGATGTCGTACTGCGCCAGAGCCGACGTGCCGATGACCATCGAGTCGGGCAAGTCATGGTTCTTGCCGCTCTCTGCCACCTCCCTTGTGAGCCTCAGGTATTGGTCGTTGAAGAGAGACAAGTCGTCGCAGAAGGGGACGTCGCACGAACTGACCTCGCCTTCCTTGTTTTCCACGATAGTACACACGGCGAGGCTGTCGAACCGCATCAACCTGCCGCCTTCGGGCAACAGATAGAACTCCTTGATGCCGCTCGCAGCCTTGCCGATGCACCAGCACATCAGCATGTTGAACTTCATTCCCGTCCGCCTGCTCGTTCTGACAAGCCGCGTCACGTCGAGCGTCTTGAACAGCGTCACCATTGGCATCGGCGCCTTCATCCACATCTCGAAGGCATAGGCGCGGCTCGTCTCTTTGGGGTTGATTTCCTGTTTCATCGTCTCATTTGTGCTCTTTTTCAGTGTGCAAAGGTACGAAATTCTTAACAATAATGTCCAAAACAAGGCTGTCTTATACAAAGAAATTTGCGAGATTCAATCTTTTTCCCTATATTTGCAGCGGGAACATTAACCTTCGACAAACCAAACTATCTAATAACTATGAAACTAAAGACTTTATTAACCTCCATGCTTCTGCTCATTGCAGGAGCAACAATGCTAAATGCTCAAACTGCAGTCACTGTGGGAAGTCAGGTGACAGATGTCGCTAACATCGTCAGCGGCAAAGCATATCTGCTCAGATGGGACGGACTGACAGGAACACCGTATGCTCTCGACACAGGTGGCAACGAATATAGTATGGCAAATAATAATTCTGCCACACAGGCTGCTGTCTATTATCTTATCAGCGACGGTAGCGGTTACAAGATAGAGAACGCCTATACAGGAAAGTATTGGCCTACTCCATCTTCAAATGGTGAATTTATTGCACCTACCACTGCTGCGAATGCCGGGACATGGACAATTGCCGCAAGTGGCACAGCCAATCGTTTTACGTTTACTTGTACTGTTAGCAGCACGGCCTACCATACCAATCGCAGCTCCAGCAGACTCGTCGCTCACACGAGTGATTCACCTGTTAGCATTTATGAAGTAACGGCTTCTACCCTCGCCACAGCCTCTTCCTATTCCGCTTTTGCAGACAAGGACATCAATGTGAGTTCTACGGCAGCCGCCAGCATCAGCGAAGGACAGTGGTATGTGATGTCTCAGCGTTCACGCACCAGCTACGTCTTTGAGAACACGTCAGACCACAAGCTTAAGCACACGCTGACTAAGCCCTCCGGTTCGGCAACGGAGAAGGCAGGCTACTTGGTTCGTCTTCTCAGCGCAGGCGGCGGCAAGTATTATTAGCAGAATGGCTTTGGCAACTATATGGGTGCGATAGCAGGTTCTACGAACGTGCCGACAACCGCCGTAGGTCAGGAAACCATTACCGTAGCCAAGATTAGTGGCACGGATGGACACTTCTACCTGCAAGGAACGACTAATGGTGTCATTCTCGATGGTAACGACTTCTCGGGTGGAGATCCTTCCACCGTCGTTGGTTGGGGAACAGGCGCTCCCACTACCACTGGCGGCAACAACGACTGGGCATTCTACCCCGTTGAGTTCGTGGAGTCTTGGACTCCTACCACTTCTGAGGTCTATACCATCAACAACACCAACACCAGCCGTGGAGCGCTCATCTACAACTCCGAGAATCCAACGTATGTTTGGAGCAGCGGCAAGAGTGGAACGTTCGATGCTGCTAATGCCAACAGCCAATGGGTAATCATCCCCACCGGAACGGCAAACCAATATTATTTATATAATGTAGGAGCAGGCAAGTTTGCCATTCCTACGGGCATCGGTACAGGAACAGATTATCCTTGGGTCTTCAGTGATGATGCTGTAGCTGTTATTTTCGAAACACAGAGTGATGGCAGAAAGAAGATAAAGATGGCAACGGCCCCTGTCAGCGGAACCAATAACGCGTATGTTTCCGTTAGCAATGGCCATGTAATCCCTATATTCAACTACAACGACGATGGCAGTGTCTTCACCATCACGAAGGTGACAGGCGATGCAAGCACAGCTGCCAACGCTGCCGTTGCCAAACTCGTCAAGAACCAGACGGCGCTCACCAGCTATCCGCAGACAACGGGATGGTACGCCATCCAGATCAAGAGCAAGGATAATACTCCAAGCTATGCCGGACGTTACTTGCAGAACGCCACTTCACTCTACAACGACCTCTATCCCCTGACCTTCACGGGTGCTATCGATGTGCAGCCGGCCATCACCGACCCGACGTTCTTCACGTACATCAGCTGCACGAGTTGGGATGTCAACACCTGGCAGCTGCCCGATGGACGCTTCCTCGTAAACAATGGTTCCAATAAGTTCCCCACGCCCTCGGCAACGGCTGGCAATGTCATCTGTGGCTATGATAACGGTAACTATTTCAAAGAGAACAACAACTACTATGCCGACCCATACAACAGCGATGCCAACTACTTCGTCGGTGAGACGACCTACAAGCGTACATCATATACCGTCTATCCCATCGACCTCACTGCCGCAGGCCTCACGGCGTGGCAAGTCATCTGCGATAATGCTCCTGAGACGGCACAGATTACCTGCTCACGCAGCGATGTGAAAGGCTTGACGGCAGTCTATAAGAATGGTTACTTCTTCCTGC
>JAGCFN010000068.1 GCA_017650085.1 Bacteroidaceae bacterium
GTGCACTTTGGAATTGAGAATCGGCCAACGAATGAAGTTGAGGTTGGCAGATGCTTCCATCGCCTCGGCCATGCTGTCCACATATTCCACGAGCGTCTTTTCGTCGAGGAAGCCTTCCTTGCGGTTGTCTCTCCAAAGTTGATTGAGTTGCTGGTCGGCCGCGCCATCGCTGAGAACGCGATTGACAAAAGACCTCATGTTGCCGGCACAACTGCCTCCACGGAAAGCCCAGTCGCTCCTGCCGTTCACGGGGTAGATACGAGCGTCATTGTCAAATGCGAGGTCAAAGTCCCAGCATGGCGAAACGAAGAACTGACTTTCCTCGCGCTCCTTATACATGTAGGTGCTCCAATAAGTGTCCATGTTGCCCGAGAACTCGCCAACAAGGAAATGCTTGAGGAAGGACTCCACATCGAGGTACTTGCGGTAGCCGTTCTCCGGGTCGGTATAGTTGCTGGCAAAGAGTGCCGATTCCATCAGGTTGAAATAGTTCCTGATGTAGTTGTGCTGCTGGGTTGTGATGTCCTCATCTCCGGGATGCTTGATGGTGACAGGATTGCCTCTGTTGCTATTGAACCAGCTTGATTCCTGACTGGCATAGGCGTCAATCTCGACGAGATAACCGCCAGTCACCAGAGGTTCCTCGTTGTCGGTGTCCATCATCTCGGTGATGGGAACGCGATTTCCGTCAACCGATATCTGGTCGCAAAGCTGATAGCAGCCCTTGTACTCGCCATTCATGATGACATCGACCGGCTGGCACCAAGGGGTATAGGGCAAATTGAGGCGTTTGCTGACCTCGAAAGCGAGACAGTTTCGCATGAGCGTCTTGTCGCCATAATTATTGATGAGCGTCCATTTCTTGGCTTTTGCAGGGCTTTCCTGAGCCGAGCCCCTGAGCATGTGGTGGCTCTTTCCGTCGGCAAACTTGATGCGCCAAGGTTTCTTCGGGAAGCTCCAGGATGCGTTGCCTCTGCCTCGAGCCGTTATGGGATATTCCTGAATGCGAGTGCCATTGTCGTAGGTGATGGTAATGAACGAAGGCATCTCGTTCACCTTGTCGCGAGGGTCATAGCCCGCTTCGGTATGAATGCTGACTGTTGGCAGATTGGTGACCTGGTACCAGCTGGAATCGTCGCCTTCGCCTTCGTAACCGTAGAATTCCAGTTCCGCTATGTTGCAACGGACATCATTGGGACCGACATAACGCACATAGCGAAAACCCCTGGAAACAGGGACATCGGCATATTCCATCACTCTGGCCGTACCGGTCCGGGGAATGAGATACAGAGGAACCGCATCGAGGAAGTCGGCCCTGTTGCTTCCCTCGAAAACGCCCAGCTGGACGCGGGTCGGTTGGCTGGTGCGAGGACTCCACCCCACTTTCGTTATGACATGAGCCGTTCCCAAGTCGAGGCCAACCCATGTATTGGAGCGACCCATCGAGGCATAAAAGGTTTCGAAATCGCCGTCGAAAACATGAGCAGGCGTGTTGACTGTCGTGCTCGACTGGCTTGTACTGTAATCGATGTTGGGCGAACCAATGGGAGTGCCTGTCAACTTGGCCGAAGCAGGAACATCCTGTCCAAAACTGCAAACTGCAGCCAAAAGCAGAAATAATATGGTTGAAATTCTTTTCATTTTCAGTTTTTATTCCAAACCGCAAAGGTAGATTTATTTGACTAAATATGCAAGCAAAATGATGCCTTTTTAATTTAATAATGTATGAAAAGGCAAAATATTTGCAAAAATTTATCAATCGGAAAGGATAATTGGTTAACTTTGTACTCACAAATACACAAAAAAGGATGAGATACTTTTTCCTGTTAACCCTCTTTTGCTTCCTTTCGTCTGGGAGAATGTCGGCTCAAGGCGATTTGACACACGAGGTGGAGGCCGACACAATGCGCTGGCCTGCGCCTAAACCTGATGCAAGCTGGAAGCTGGAATACTTGCCGCACAACAATGCGAACCACAATGTCTATGTCTATAAGGACAAACTCTACGACGAGCTTTTCACCCGCACTCTTGGTTGGAACGGGGGCGACGGTGTGCAGACGACGGCTCTGCCCGACGGGAATGTCTTCTGGAGTTTCAACGACAGTTTCTATGGCAGAGCGACGGGTGCGACAACCCGAATCCGCCAGTCCTGCAATTTTCCCCGCAACAGCATCATGGTGCAGACGCCTGGCAGCGACGGATTGCCCGGAACGAAGAGCAGCAACCTGAAGTGGCTTGCTGACTGGGTGCAGCGCACCAATTCCTCGGGAAGCGGCTACTACCATGCCCGCACGCATCTCCGCCACCCAAAAGGCGAGAAGACGGATGCGCAGATTAGGAATGGCGAAATAGACCAGACCTACCTTTATTGGGCAGGCGACGGAACGGTTGTGGACGGGCAGTTGCAAGTGCTTTGGGCTGGTGTCTACAACGGAACACAGAATTTGATGCAGAGCGACAACAGGGCCCTTGCCATCTATTCTCTGGAGGGAACGCCCGGCAGCTCGACTTATCTCAAGCTCATTAGCGTGGACCACAACTTCTTTGAGAAAGACCCGATTGGCTATGGGAACACGCTATGGGAGGACGAGGACGGACACACCTACCTCTATTCCTGTTACCAATACAAGAAGAAGTCCGACGATGTGCTGAACACCAGTTCGCCTGTTGTGGCCCGCTCTCAGACGCACGACCTCCGTTCCCCTTGGGAATACTATGTTGCGGATGCGAGTGGGAACTTCCATTGGCAAAGCACCTACCCGACGGATGCGGAGGTGAGACGGTCGGCCATCAGTTCCAGGAGTGTCTCTACGGCTTGGGTGTTCAAGGAAGGCGACTGGTACTACATGACGGCCCAGGGATATGTCTTCTCGAAGCAGATGTATATTATGCGGAGCCGCAATCCATGGGGGCCTTTCGAGGAGTGCCACCAGCTCTGGACGATGCCGTGGGTGCTCGACAAACTGGGCACTCGCACTTACCAGAACTTCTACATGCCGCACCTCCACCAGTCGCTCTCGAGGGAGGGGGAGCTAGTCTTCTCGACCAATACCGACTGCAAGGAATTCTCGGACAACTTCAACGCCAAGGGTTCGGCCGACTTCTACCGGCCCTACTTCTTCCGCGTGTATAACTGGAAAGCAATATTCGAGACCCCCTAACCCCCTTTAGGGGGAAACCTAGAATGATAACAGAATCATAGAAAATGAAGCAACTGACAAATAAGGAATCCATCTTCACTCCCTCTAAAGGGGGCTGGGGGGTCTTGTTTCTATGCCTCCTTTTTGCTTCTTGCTACAAGCTCATTTCCACCTATGCGCCGAGCGAGGTGGAGCCCGGGCAGACGTTCGAGGTCAGCTTCACCATAGTCGACGACGGCTCTGAGACTCAGAACTTTGTGACGGATTGGAGTTACGCGGGAGTGCGGGTTCCGAAGGGCTGGACTGTGACTGTGCCCGAGGGCGCTCACCGGCAATTCGCCGAGGACTGGGTTTACTACCAGGACGGCTCGCAAGTCAACAGTTCGCACGACATGGAGCCTTGCGCGAAACTCACTTCGTTCTACAATTCCGCCTGTCCCAAGACGGGCTACACATGGTCGGGCTTCAAGAGCGTCACGAAGGTCCCGAAGAACATCTCGGCTTGCTGGCGGAACGGCTGTGACAGCATTCGCATCACTTTCCTTGTCACGGTGCCGGAAGACGCCAGACCTGGCCGTTATACGGTCGATTTCATGGGAGGTGATGAAGAGGACGACGCAGGCATCGACAAGTACAGCAGCTATTCGGCAGCCAAGGATTCGCGGCTCTTCCATGTCGGCACGGCTGCCGGTTCGTATGTGAAGAACCGCAATGCCTCCCTTGCCAGGACCGTCATTGTCCTCGATGCGACGGGCCTCACCCCGACACTCTCCGAGAGAGAGGCAGACAAGTCCTACGACTTGAGTGGTCGGCCTGCAACAAAGAACAGCAAACTCATCATCCAGAACGGCAAAAAGACAATCCGAAAATGAAACATCTGCTCCTCCTGCTCCTGTGTCTTCCAGCTTATTCGCAAAGCATGGTTGTCAATACGGTTGAAGGCAATTCCACAGCCTACCCTACCGCTCAAGTCGAGTCTGTCACTTTCACAGAAGAGACGACAGAACCGGTCCAGCCCTCTGCCAAGATACGAATGAAGCGGAGTATCGTCTTCCTGGGTCACAGCATTTGGCGCAACGACAACTATCTGGTGACCTACAAGAGCTCCGGCTCGTTCGTGACACCTTTCACAGGCGTCTTTCGCGCCAGAGGTTACCAGACGCTCCTTGGCGAGGTTTTCGAGTTTCCCGCAGTCTATAGTCCCGGGCCCGATGGCGGCTACAGCGGCTATTCGCTGGGCGGAACAAGTGCGACAGACGAGAAGAGCATCGCCGTTGTGGCCAAGCAGTCGGGCAACGGATGGCCAAGCGTCCAGAATGCCATCTGGACCATCGACTTCATCACCAACGACTTCAAGCGGAATGTCCCCCTCGGCACCTTTGCCGACTACAAGAACGCAACTGGCCCAGCCACTTTCTATGGCGCTGTACGTCAGCTGTACGACAGAATCAGGGAACTCTCGGGCAACGATGTCATCATCGTCTTCAGCAACGCCACGAAGCGCAACAACTCGAACTACACCAGCACCAGCCAGAACACGGTGGGATGCACGCTTGCCGACTACGAACTGGCTCTTCTGACCTGTGCCGCAGCAAACTCGGACTGGTACTTCGTGGACCAGAACCGCCTCTCGGGCATCACGGACGAGAACCTGCCAGCCGTCACTGCCGACGGTCTGCACCTCAACAATCTGGGCTACACGATGGCTGTACGGCCCTGGATAAGCGTCCTGCGCACTTTGGCAGACAAGTAATCAATAAGTCAATTTTTCTGTTTGGGATAGGGATGCGCCGCTGCGTGTCCCCATTCATATATGGTGTTACGCGAAGGGAATCGTCACGTTTGACGTTTGCATTTAACTAGTGTGACGTTTGCGATTGTCACGTGTGTCGTTCGGCATTGACGGTGCAAGGCTACGTTTTAGCGAGAGGAGAGCCAAATCCGGATTTGAGCTATCCCGAGCGTGAGCAGGCTCGCAGGGCAGTTTTTGAACGGAGTTCATAGCAGCGGAAACGGGCCCTGTTTCCGATGCTCCGAGACTTCTTTGTCTCAACTGCACTGCAAAGGTACAACCTTTTCAAAGGCCGTTGAAAACTTCTGAAAACATGTGAAAAGATTAGCAAAGATTTTCTTGCAAAAGTCAGAAAAATTTCGTAAATTTGCAGTATGAAAAGCGCATACAAAAACGAGTTGGCAGAAGCTGCCGGAGTGAGTTACACAACCTTTTATCGTTGGCTTTCCAGAAATCGCAGCGCGCTCGCGCGGTTGGGAGTCAGTCCCAAAACCAAACTTCTTCCTCCTCGAGCAGTGGAGTGGATATGCCATGAATATGGCATCGACTTGTGACAGTAACAAAATAACAAAAATAACAAGCGAAAAAAGGAGAAAGCGTTTTTACGCTATATATATCAATAATTACATATGGTATTAATATTATAATAATATATAGTCGACGACTTTCTCTCAGAAATGTTTGTTACTTTTGTTACTTTTGTTACGAATGTTTATCAAGACCATGCCTCTGCAACTCCCTATCTGCCTCTGCCAGAAGAACTTAGGCAGAATAGAGTAACAAAGTAACAAAATAACAAAAATAACAAGCGAAAAAGAGATGTGCGATTTCGCTATATTTATTACCTATTAATATAATAAGTAAATTATAATATAATATATAGTCTTCGACTTCCTCTCAAAACAGTTGACCTTTGGTCGAGACCGCTTACGCTCGGCATAGCCAATGCAAGCATTGCTCTGCTCTCTCTCATTCGCGGCCTTGTTACTTTTGTTACTTTTGTTATGAAGTTTCACAACGAGACAGGCGCGAACACTGCAAAAGTGCAAAAAACGCCCATTTCATCGCAAAATTTGGACTTTCAGGACGCCAGCTTTTTTGCCAAAAGTACAAAATCTTTGGCATTGACGACGCCATCTTCGTTGATATCTGCTGCCCAACGAACGGCCGAATCGTCCGGCAAACTGACTATAATGAGCCGCAAAAGCGCCAAATCCTTGTCGTCAATCAGGCCGTCATCGTTAATATCGCCCCTCCGGTAATTGCGTTCCAGGTATTCCGAATCGCTCAAAGGTACAATTTCGAAGAAGTCGCTCCAAATCGGAGCCTTTTTATACAAATCGAGCGTCTCGCGAGGGACGTGCAAGGTACATTTCTGCTGGTCTGCCAATGTAAAGGCCCCTTTTTCGACCTTTGGCGGCTCGCTTGCATAGCAATAGAGGTGACGAATGGACGGAAGATGCTCGAGAGCGCCCTGGCAAATGATACGGATTCGGTGCGGCAGAACCATGGATGTGAGGGATGCACAGCAATAAAAGGTCAACGAGTCGACCAGTTCAGCCTTTCGGGGGAGAGAAAACTGCTGCAAAGACGTGCAACCCGTAAAGGCACAACTGTTGACGACACGGAAATCGTCGGGCAGAAACACTTGGCGCAATTTGTCGCTGCCCAGAAAAGCGCAGAAACCTATGCCGCGAACCGTGGACGGCAGCCGGACAGAGGTCAGCTCGTCGCAACACGCAAAGGCATTGTTGCCAATCGTGTAGATCCTGTATGTCTTCCCTTTGTAGCTGATCTGCTCGGGCACGACCACATCGCCGGAATAGCTGTTCGGCCCAATGCCCCCAAAGGAACCGCCATGCGTGACGTACGCCATGGTCGTCCCCACGAGGTTATAGTAAATGCCATCCACCTCCATGTCGTAAGCATGGAGCAAGGCACATGGGCCCAGGAGCAGGAACAGCAGAATCTTTCGCATCAGAAGTTATAGAACATTTCGTAAACAGCCTCCAGCTGAGGATACATCCAGCGAGCCAGACGCTCGCCTCCTGCCGCATTCAGATGCAAACCGTCCTTGAAGTACTTGCGATTCTCGGAACCGATTTCCGTCATCGGACTGAGGCCCGAATAGCTGTATGCGTCGAGGACAATAAGCGAATAGTAGGCGGCAACCTGGCGGATGGCGTCGACATACTCGCGGAAAGTCTTTCCGGTGGTGGGATTGGTGCCCTCGGAAAAGGACTTGTCCGAATTGATGACATACTCCGGAACATCAATCTCGGTGCCGTGATGTATGGGCAGCATGACAACCACGGGAATGCCCCGCTTCATGAAACGGTCATAGAGCCCCTTGAACAGGCGGTGAAGGCCTGCATAGTAGGTGAATTTGCCAGTCTTCGGGCCGTCTGTGAACGCTCCGAACTCAGCCGTATTGGTGTGTCCGAAGTCGTTTGTACCGCCAAAGACAACCACCATCTTGGTGGTCGTGGAAATCTTGGAATACCTCTTTTCGAAAGCGTTTGTATCGCTGCTGCTCCTTGCAGCCAGATGCGTGGCGGAAATGCCCTGGTTGTCGGCCGTGCAGCCCGTCAGGCCGGCATACGAGGCAACATACTCGCCGTTTTGCGTGATGCTGTCACCCAGGAAAGAGACCTTCTTCCCCTTCCAGTGCGATTCCTTTGTCTGCGCCACATAGACCGTGTCCTTCTGGGCTGCGAAATAGGTGGCATCCACCTCTGCCACATCCTTGACGACAACGGAATCTATCTCGGAAACTGGCACGGCATGAGGAAGTTCAGTCTGCCTGTAAAGAATGGTAGCATACTGCTGTGCCCAAACAGATGAGCACAGCAGCAGCAATATGGAAAGGGAACGGAGTCTCATAGTAACGATTTATTTCTTAACCAGTGTTGCGTCGTCAATCAGGATGTCCTGAGAAACAGAATAATTGCTGTTCTTGGGGTTCATGACAACCAGACAGAGCGTAGTGGTCGAATCCAGCGTGAAGTCGTAGGTGACAAGTGTCCACTCGTTGTTGTTGATGTCAACATAGTCGCCATACTTGTAGGTACCGACAGAACCCTCATTGACAGGCACATAGCCGGGTCTCGTCTGGCAAGCATTGGCCGTGGTCGACTTTGCATAGAACGAGAAGGTGTATTTGCCTGCTTCCAGCGTAATCTCCTGAGTTGCTAGGCGCTTGTTCTGACTTCCAGGCGCAGCAATCTGGCAGGCAAAGCTGCCATTGCGGGCCTCAGTGCTCTTGCTCAAAGTGGCGTTGCTGGCTGAGCTTGTTGACTTCCAGCCAACAGGCTCGGAGTCGCTCACCCATTCCTCGAAACCGCCATTCACGAGTTCCGTAACATCGTCGCCACCAGGACCGGGTGTATCGCCGCCACCGCCGTCGTCGCCCTGTTCCAGGATAGTGACGTCGGCATTCTTGATTTCGGGCGTTACCTGTCCGCTATTGTTCACATACTTGAGCAATTGGCCCGTAATCTTCACCTTCATGCCCTTTGCGAATGCGCTGACACCTTCGGGAAGATTTGCCCAATAAGCCTCGAACACCTTGCCGCCGTCCTTGGTGTCGGCCATCCAGAAGGTCTGCTGGTTGCGGCTCACATTGCCCACAACCTCTGTGATGTAGCCCGTTACGGAATAAGCCTCAGTGGAAGTGCCATTATCGGCAAGGGCATTGGTCAACTCAACTGCCTGAGCGCAAGTGACATCCGTGCCTTCGATGGGAGGTGTATCGCCGCCGTCATCGTCGAGAACGACTACATCGGCATTCTTGATTTCTGGCGTTACCTGGCCGCTATTGTTCACATACTTGAGCAATTGGCCTGTAATCTTCACCTTCATACCCTTAGTAAACGCAGTTACACCTTCGGGAAGGTTAGCCCAATATGCCTCGAATACCTTGCCACCATCCTTGGTGTCAGCCATCCAGAAGGTCTGCTGATTGCGGCTCACATTGCCCACAACCTCGGTGATGTAACCCGTAATGGTGTAGGTCTCGGTGGAAGTGGCATTGTCCGCAAGGGCATTGGTCAACTCGACTGCCTGAGCACAAGTAACTTCCGTACCTTCAACAGGAGGATTATCGCCACCTTCATCAGGAAGAACAACAACGGTTGCGTTCTTGATTTCGGGAGTTACCTGACCACTATTGTTCACATACTTAAGCAATTGGCCCGTAATCTTCACCTTCATGCCCTTGGTAAACGCAGTTACACCTTCGGGAAGATTAGCATAATATGCCTCGAATACACGGCCACCATCCTTGGTGTCGGCCATCCAGAAGGTCTGCTGATTGCGGCTGACATTGCCCACAACCTCGGTGATGTAACCCGTAATGGTGTAGGTCTCGGTGGAAGTGCCATTGTCCGCAAGGGCATTTGTCAACTCGACTGCCTGAGCACAAGTGACTGGAGTGCCTTCTGCTGGAGGTGTGTCTCCGCCTTCATCGTCGAGGACGACAACTGTGGCATTCTTCATCTCGGCAATGACACTGCCATTGTTCTGATTCACATACTTCATCAGCTTGCCGGTAATCTTCACCTTCATGCCCTTAGTGAACGCAGTTACACCTTCGGGAAGGTTAGCCCAATAAGCCTCGAAGATTCGACCGCCATCCTTGGTGTCGGCCATCCAGAAAGTCTGCTGATTGCGGCTGACTTCACCCACAACCTCAGTGATATAACCCGTAATGGTGTAGGTCTCGGCAGAGGTTGCACCATCGGAAAGGGCATTCGTCAGTTCGACCGCTTGAGCGCAAGTGACCGGAGTTCCCTCGGGCGACTCGGAGCCACCTGGAGTGCTGCTCTTGTCGGGCACATTGAATGGAGCGGGAACGTCAACACAGCTACTGAAAGCAAATGCCGTCAGCAACATGAGTGCAAATGTTTTGAAAGTCTTTTTCATAATTGTATATGTCTTTTTGTTTGTTTTCTGCTTTTATTTAACCCAAGTTAAGTCGCTCTGAGTGCGGGCAAGTATCTGCCATGTGCCGCGATAGATGGTGGCGATACCATAAAGTTCGACCGGTGTGGTCGGAATCGTCACACCCTTGAAAGCCGCATAAGTGCTGGTTCGAAGCACACACTTGCTGCCTGCATTTCCGCCTGAAAGCTTTCTGTTCACACAATTGCTCACAAGGCTGACAGAACCGTCGTCGGGAGCGATAACGGGAGTGCCTTCTCTGCTGATTGTCACATTGGAGAGACGCACTACCCTGCCTGCCTGTTGAGCCATCGTCTTGTTGGGGTCGAAATTGATTGTATCAACCTTCATAGTGCCGAAAGCCTGAGCCTCGGGCATATTGTCCATAATGAGGCGGACATGCTGCTTCCAGTCCGTGATTTCCATGCGACCAAGTCCTCCGTTGTAAAGACCGCCTATCTGTGCCTGGTTGCCATAGCCGCCAATGTAGAGGTCCTTCAGTCTGATGAGAAGTTTCTGGCCTACTGGCATGAAAGCGCCTTGGTCCGAACCATTGATACCGATAATGATACCACCCGTTTCGTCCTGAACAGAGAGTTGTTTGTAGAGGTTGTCGCCATAGTCGTTACCATTGACTACACAACGCAGCCAAAGGTCTTCCGTAATCTGCTTGTAGTTGTCACTACTGATTACGCTTGCATAAGTGCTTTGCAGCTCAGCAATAGTAACGGTAGTACCTGCCTGCAGGCTATTGTTGCCGTAAGGAATGCCCTCGGGAATATCCCAATCCTTGTCTTGGCAAGAGGCAAAGGCGAAGACTCCTGCCACGAGAGCTATGATGTATGATTGCTTTTTCATTGCTTCCTATATTTATAATAATGTGTTCGAAATGGATTAGAATCTGTAGTTCAGATTGAGCATGAAGTTGAAGCCCTGAGCATAGAACTTCTTGGCGTTCTTCTCGAAGTTGTAGGTACGGGGCTTTGTCGTAACATCTGTGCCAGAGCCTTCTGTCTCTGTCACACTATAGTTGCTTCGGCTCTGCTCGTAACCGCCAGTCGTGATGTTGCGGCGGTTGGTCAGGTTGCAAAGCTGGAGGTTGACACTGAGAGGATTGTGGAAAACGGTAAACTGACGGCCGATGCTTGCATCCAGCATGAATCCGCCATTACCCTTGGCCTGATCGGGAACATCATATTCCCCTGCATGGAAGCGGCCAGCATTCTTCAGGTTGGTCTCGTAGCGCATATTGGTGCTGTAAGAGAGGTAGATGCGGTCGTAGTAGTTGCCGGTCAGTCCGAGGTACCAGCGATTGATGCGGTAGTTCAGGCCGAGGCTTGCTGCAGCCAGAGGTGTTCCGCTCTGACGCATGCCCTTGTTGTGGCAGATTTCCTCATTTATCTTGCCGGTAGTGCTGCTCATCCAGTTGACATTCGTATCGTCGGTATATTTGGCTTCGCTGTAGGTTCCCAAAGCCAGGAGGTCGAGGTTGCTGGTCAGTTTGACCTTCAAGCCCAACTCGACACCATAGTATGCTCTCTTCACACCTGTCAGGCTGTTGTACGAGAAGCTGTTGCTGTCGTCATTGTAGAACTGCTGCCATTCGGTAGCGTCCTTGATGTTGTAGTAGTAGCCGCTCAGGTTGAGTCGGAACCACTTGTTGGAGATGGCGTAACCGAGTTCTGCGCTGAACACTTTCTCGTTCTCGAGGTCCGCCACAAAGTCGTTGTTCATTTCCGGACACATAAAGGAAACGGCTGCTCCGGGAGCCCTCAACTCGTAGCCCAAGCCAGCGGTAATGGCATGGCCTTTGCCCAGGTTGATTGTGGTTCCAGCCTTAATGCCGCCATCGAGGAAGTGGGCCTTGCCGCTCTTGCCGTAGCTGTTGTCCTGGAAGAGACCGTTGCGCATGAAACCTTGGCGCCACATTCTGCGACCACCCATCTTGGCCATAACGAAACTGTGCATGATGTTGTAGTCCTTGCTGAGACCTGCCCAGAGCTTGATGTCCTGGTTCCAGAGGTCGTAGTCATATCCGTAGCGGTCGCCCTCGATAATCTTCTGGTAGCCGTGGTTCACGTCGTACATTGCCTCGGTCGAAGTCTCCTGATAGTCGCCCACAAGATAGGTGTTGGTGTTGTGGAAGTACTGGCCGCCCAGCAGGTCTTCGAGTGTCCTATAGTGCGAGCCGCGATTGCTGAGCAATTGAATGCCTGCGCTCAATCTGGTTCCCATCTTGATATTCCAGTCGTAAGTGCTGGAGATGTTGGTCATCAGGTGGTTGTTGTGACGGGCTTCTATCCAGTAGATGGCGTCTGCTCCGATCTTGTTGAGCTGTGTGTTGGCGAAGTAGAGTTCGTCGAAGTTGATCTGACGATAGGGCTCGTCCTTCCAATTGTCGTAGGCGGCCCAGAAAGCGGCATTGTCGTAGGTGTAGTCGCCTTCCCTGCCCCACACATCATAATTGTACGAGGGGAAGCGCTTCCAGTAGTCGGGATGGGGATTGGTGCCGCTATAGTTGAGTTTTGTGCTCTTGTACTTGGCATCCTTGAAGAAGAAGCTTGTGGTCAGCTTCATGTTCTCCCGGATGTTGAAGTCCCAGGTGGCGAGAATGCTCGGGTCGAAGGTGTTGACGACACGACTGGCCCTCTTCTGGCCGTTCTGGTAGCCCCAATAGGGGTTGTACTGGTAGTCGTTGGCAAGCCAGTATGCCTCGTCCGTGCTGGCTCCGGCCGTAGCTCTTTCCGTGGGATTTCCCCAGACAGAGAGGCTCAGCGAATGCTTCTCGTTGATGACCTTCTGAGCGGCAAGGAAGTAGGCCAGACTGTTGTAGAAGGTACCCTTGATGGCAGCGGTCTGCATGTTCGACCAGCGATAGCCTACGGTACCGAAGAAAGCCCATCCGTCCTTGCTCAGGCCTGTGCCATAGCTGTACATGGCTCGCAGGGTATAGTTGCGGTTGGCTCCCGAGAGAGTCACCTTGTGTCCGGCAGGCATCTGACTGGCCCTGAGGTTGTAGTTGCTGCTGCCACCCATTCCGCTGAACGAGAAGTTGTTGGCCTCGAAGGGGCTCACATCGTCCTTGTTGCGGACTGCATCGTTCATGCCGCCAATGGTGGAATAGGAGAAGCGTCCGTTTTCCGGATTGTTGACCTGCACGCCGTTCATGTAGATGTCGTTGTAGGCATTGTCCAGAGCGCGATACTTGAACCAGATGCCGCTCCATGTCCATCCGATCTGGCTGGCATAGACATTTGTGACGGAATTGACTCGGATGACATCGGACGTAATGTCGTCATTTTCGCCGAGTTGCGATTCGGTGAAGGTGAAGTTGCTGTCGTCCGTCTGCAACTCTTCCTCGACTGTGCTCAGCGAATCCACGCCAGCCGATTCTACGAACTGGGCATGAATCTTTGGTGAAAGCGCAAAGGCAAACACCAGTAACAGTTGCTTCATTTTCATGTATCTTTTGTGTTATAATTTGTTTATTATGGCACAAACTTACAAAAAAAAGTACAACGTTCAACAAATTGTCGCATGTTTTTTTTGCTATTTGCATCAACTATCCCAAAATTTGTTAACTTTGCATTGGAAAAAAACGTTTAGCAAAATGAAACATACATTTCTGACCCTGATTGCAGCATTCCTCTTGGGAGTTGCATACACAAATGCACAGAATCGCAAGCTTATGGTCCATGCCGTAGCCTTCTACAATCTGGAGAACCTCTTCGACATCCAACACGACGAGGGGAAGAACGACTACGACTTCCTGCCGAACGGCTCCTACCATTGGGACGAGAACAAATACCAGAAGAAACTCGAGAACATGGCCCGCGCACTTTGCGACCTCGGAACCGACAAGCTGCCCTATGGCGCCAGCATCATCGGGGTGAGCGAGGTGGAGAACGACAATGCCCTGAACGACCTGATGGCTCAGCCCTGCATGCAGGAGCGCGGCTACCAGTTCGTCCATTTCGAAGGTCCCGACAAGAGAGGTGTGGACTGCGCCCTCATCTACAACCCCAAAGCCTTCAAGGTGGAGAAGGCCTTCCACAAACTCTATGTGTACGAGAACGGCGACACCACCCATGCCACCCGTCCCTTCCTTTGTGTCCAGGGCAAACTGGCTGGCGACAACCTGACAGTCGTAGTCTGTCACTGGCCCAGCCGAGGCGTGGAGGGCACTTTCCGCGACTGGGGAGGCAAGCAGGTCCGTGCTCTGACGGACAGCATCCGTATGGCCGACCCCTCGCAGCACATCGTGGTCATGGGCGACATGAATGACGACCCCGACAACACCTCGATGGCCAAGTTCCTCGGAGCCAAGCGCAAAATGAAGGAGGTGGAGGAAGGCGACTTCTACAACCCCTGGTGGGACATCCTCAGGAGCAAAGGCCAGGGCACACTCTCCTATCAGGGCGGATGGAACCTCTTCGACCAGATTGTCTGCTCCAGGAACATGCTAGACCTGAAGGGAAACAAGGAGTACAAGGAACTGACGCTCTACGACTACCACATCTTCAAGCGCGACTATCTCCTGCAATCCGAAGGCAAATACAAGGGCACGCCCAAGCGCACCACATCCGGAGGCGTATGGCAGATTGGCTACAGCGACCACCTGCCCACCGTGACCTATTTGGTCAAGGCAATGTAAAGCGGACATTGCAAAGTGGCCTCCGAACCAAAGAAATTCTCGATTCTTAACTCTTAATTCTTAATTTCTTCGTATCTTTGCGCCCGAAAAAATCGGAAAAGACGAACAACATTCCGTTAAATATAAAATATAACAAGGTATTATGACAAGTTACAAAGAACTCGGCCTGGTGAACACCCGCGAGATGTTCAAAAAGGCAGTAGCTGGCGGCTATGCCATCCCAGCTTTCAACTTCAACACACTCGAGCAGATGCAGGCCATTGTTCAGGCTGCAGTAGAGACCAAGTCTCCTGTCATCATGCAGGTCAGCAAGGGCGCACGCAACTATGCTAACGGCACCATCCTGCGCTACATGGCTCAGGGCGCAGTGGAATACGCTAAGGAACTCGGTTGCGAGAATCCTCAGATTGTCCTCCACCTCGACCACGGCGACAGCTTCGAACTCTGCAAGGACTGCATCGACAACGGTTTCTCCAGCGTCATGTTCGACGGCAGCTCTCTTCCCTACGAGGAGAACATCCGCATCACCAAGCAGGTAGTGGAGTACGCTCACGCTCACGACGTGACCGTAGAGGCTGAACTTGGCGTCCTGGCAGGCGTCGAGGACGAAGTGGCCAGCGAAGTATCTCACTACACAAAGCCCGAGGAAGTAGTCGACTTCAGCACCCGTAGCGGTTGCGACAGCCTCGCCATCTCCATCGGTACAAGCCACGGCGCATACAAGTTCACTCCCGAACAGTGCACACGCGACCCGAAGACCGGCAAGCTCGTTCCTCCTCCATTGGCATTCGACATCCTGCATGAGATCGAGAAGCGTCTGCCCGGCTTCCCCATCGTGCTCCACGGCTCCAGCTCCGTTCCTCAGGACGAGGTTGACACCATCAACGCACACGGCGGCAAGCTGCCCGATGCAGTAGGTATTCCCGAAGAGCAGCTCCGCGAGGCCAGCAAGAGCGCAGTCTGCAAGATCAACATCGACTCTGACAGCCGTCTGGCTATGACCGCTGCCATCCGCAAGCACTTCGACGAGAAGCCGGGCGATTTCGATCCCCGTCAGTACCTGAAGCCCGCTCGCGAGAACATGAAGAAGATGTACATCCACAAGATTGTGGAAGTACTTGGCAGTAATGACAAGCTCTAAGAAGCTTACGGCTTACCGCTTATAAGTTTACAGTAAAAGCCTCTCCCAAGCAAAGGGAGGGGCTTTTTTGTTTAGAGTGTAGAGTCAGTTGAAAAAGTTATGAGTTGAGAGTTTGCTAACATCACGTGCGACGTTTGCAAACTTAACACGTGTAATTGGCCAAGTTAACGTGTGACGATTGCGATTTACTTGTGGTGTATTTCGTTGAATGCAACTGAATATCAAAAACACTCTGCACTCTACACCAACAGGTCTCAAAGTCCCTATTAATCGTAAGCAACAAGGGTGTAGAGTCTCTTCACCACTCTACACCAACTCTACACCCTTGCATTTGTTTGAGACACAATGCATTAAGTGGCATTGGTGTAGAGTGCAGAGTGTTTTGTATTTTACTCGTCACTCATCATATCTCGTCCTAATCGTTTGACAATCAGAAGGAAACACCCTGATGAGTGCCTGACGACTCATCATCACTCATCAGGTCACTCGTCAGGTTCTATATTGCTGATAATCTTTGTGTTAACCCCTAAACCTGACGAGTGACGGGTGTTTTTGATTTCATTTGCAATTCAACTTTTCCCTGCAATTCCTTTGTTGGTACAAAAGAAAATGCTAACTTTGCAACCGAGAACAAGACGAA
>JAGCFN010000069.1 GCA_017650085.1 Bacteroidaceae bacterium
TGCGCTCGCTTAAACGCAGCCTTGCTTTTGTTGACTAGTTCACTGCATTCACTTCGTCAATTAAAAACATCACACGTGAAGTCTGCAAATTACAAACGTGAAAATCCCAAACATCAAACGAGACAAATGCAAACGTAACACATCGAAGTGGCCAATTTGACACGTTAAGTCCGGCAACTTGGCACGCCACACTTCTTCGAGAGAAGAACAAAATTCAAATGGGATGCGGGACAATTCAGAAGAAGCAGACATCGCTGACGACATAGGAGCCTACGTGGTCGTTGAGTTTCTGGGCGATGCGTTTGTGCTCCATCATCAGGTTCTGCCTGAGCGGGGCACTCGTGAGCTGGACATGCAATTTGCCTTCGCGAACGAAGACTTGCTTGGTATAGCGATTGACCATTTCGCCCATCACTTCCGGCCAGGCTTGCGTGACGCGATACTCGAGCAAAGGCGTCTCCAAGCCTTCCTGACGCAGAAAAGCCAACAGAATGTCCTGCAAGGGTTGGGAATTGGTCTGGATCATGCCCTGATTTCTCCTTTCTCAACAAAGAAAATCCTGTTGTCGCCCTCCATTGATGCCAGGATGCTATCCAAATGGTCGCGATTGGTGTCGGTGATGAATATCTGGCCGAAACGCTTGCCCGCAACGAGTTTCACGATTTGCTCCACGCGTTCCGCATCGAGCTTGTCGAAGATGTCGTCCAAGAGAAGAAGAGGCGTGGTGCGACTCCCAGTCTTGCTAAGGAAATCGAATTGAGCCAGTTTCAGGGCGATGAGGAAGGTCTTGCTCTGCCCTTGCGAACCTTCTCTGCGAACGAGATATCCGTTCTGGAGCATCTCGAGGTCGTCCTTGTGAATGCCATGCAGGGAATAGCCTACGGCTCTGTCCTTGAAGCGGTCCTTCGTCAGCTGCTCCAGCAACGGACCTCGCTGAAGTTGAGACACATAGCGAAGCTCCACGGCTTCCTGTTCCTTCGAAATCTCGTTGTAGAACTGCTGGAAGATGGGGATGAGTTCTGAGATGTATTCGCTGCGTTTCCGGTAGATGTACTCACCCTCGCGAGCCATCTGCTCTTCAAAGATGAGGAAGACTTCGGGGTCGAGTTCCTCTTCCTGCTTGAGCATGGCGTTGCGTTGCTGCAGAGCTTTGTTGTAACGGATGAGCGACTCGGTGTAGTTGGGGTCGTACTGACAGATGACCATATCGATGAAGCGACGGCGTTCTTCGCTGCCTCCGTTGACGAGAATCTGGTCAGCTGGAGAAACCATCACGAGAGGAATCAGTCCGATGTGCTCCGAGATGCGGCGATAAGCCTTCTTGCCCCTGCGAACGACCTTCTTCTGCCCCACTTTCAGGCCGCAATGGATGTCCTCTTTCGAGCCGTCCTCGTGCTCGTAGAGACCCTGCAGCGACATGAACTCCTGGCCGTGCCTGACGCTCAAGGCATCGATACTGCTGCTATAACTGCGACAGAAACTGAGGAAATGGATGGCATCAAGCACATTCGTCTTTCCCTGACCATTGCCGCCGATGAAGCAATTCAGCTTCGGCGAGAAGTGCAACTCCGCCTCGGCAATGTTCTTATAATTGAATATGGTTAGGTCGTTCAGTCTCATAATTCACCTGCAAAGGTACGGATAAAAGCGAAAAATGAAAAATGAAAGGTGAAAAATGAAAGGAATAATTGAGAAAAGTGAAAAA
>JAGCFN010000070.1 GCA_017650085.1 Bacteroidaceae bacterium
CATTAACCGTGTCGCTCCGGCGATGCCCAACCCTTCTAAGGGTACTGAATTCTGCAAATTACTCCTCTCCCAGGCCTCAAAAGACATGCAGGAACCCCTCGTTCCGATGCTTTTTCCTATTCTGGAGGCACATTTGCCTGTCGGAAAAAATCAGCCTGAAGGCCTCATTTGGAAGGATTTTTGCATTAAGCAGCCACTTTCACACGCGAAAATGGCAATCGTGACACGTTAAAAATTAAGAATTAAGAAAGAAGAATTAAGAATTGTTCCGGCAGAACAGACTTATCGAGAGCGGGAAAACAAAAAGCTTTTGAACTCCTGGAACTCTTTGGAAAGAGCGACCGATTGCTTTGTGCCCTGCATGAAGGCTTGCAAGCGCTCGGGTATCTCTATGGGCTCGCCGATGATGCCTTCCACCGTATCCTTGAACTTGGCCGGATGAGCCGTCTCGCAGAAGAAGCCGACTTCTCCCTTTTGCAGGTTCTCCTTCAAGGCACGATAGCCACAAGCACCATGAGGATCAAGCAGATAGCCTGTTCGCGAATGGCAGTCCCTGATGGTTTCCGCTATCTGCTCGTTGCTGTAGGTCGCGCCACTGATGTCGGCTGAAATGGCTTCATGGCTTTTTCCATACAGGTCGTAGATGCGGGCAAAGTTGCTTGGGTCGCCCACATCCATCGCGTTTGCAATGGTCTGGATGGAAGGCCGGGCCGTATAAACCCCTGTCTTCAGGTATTCGTAGAAGACGCTGTTTGCGTTATTTGCCGCGATGAAGCGCTTGATGGGCAGACCTGCTTTCTTTGCAAAGAGAGCCGCACAGATGTTGCCGAAGTTGCCGCTTGGAACGCAGCAGACTACGTTCTCGCTGAGCCCTTTCCTTTGCAACTGGGCCATTGCCTGGAAGTAGTAGAACATTTGAGGCAGGAAACGGGCCACATTGATGCTGTTTGCCGAAGTCAGCTGCATCTCCGCGTTCAGTTCCGCATCCATGAAGGCATTCTTCACGAGTGCCTGACAATCGTCGAAAGTGCCGTCTATCTCAAGTGCCGTGATGTTCTGGCCGAGTGTGGTGAACTGGCACTCCTGAATGGGGCTCACCTTGCCTTTGGGATAGAGCACGAACACACGGATGCCCTCTACGCCCAGGAAACCGTTGGCAACGGCACTACCCGTATCGCCAGAAGTAGCTACCAGCACATTCACCTCTCCCTTCCCCTTCGTGAAATGGCGAAGCAGACGGGCCATGAATCTTGCTCCGACGTCCTTGAAGGCCAGAGTGGGACCGTGAAACAGTTCGAGCGACCAGATGTCGGGCTCCACTTCCACTATCGGACAATCGAAGGAGAGCGTATCTGCCACGATGCGCCTCAACTCTTCCTTCGGCACATCTTCTCCGAAGAAAGCCTCAGCCACCAGCGAAGCGTTCTCGGCAAAAGAGCGTTCGCCCATCCCCTCGAAGAACTCGGCTGGCAACTGCGGAATCCGCTCCGGCATATAGAGCCCACGGTCCTCAGCAAGTCCCTTTGTCACAGCCTTTTGCAGGTCTGCCTTTGAAGCCTTTCCGTTCGTGCTGTAGTACATCATTGAGCCAGCAGTTTTGCGCCCTTGTTCGTGACTTTCACCACATAGACATCACATTTCACGCCTCTCGAAGTGAAGTGCTCCTTCATGATTTCGCCAGCCTTGTGAGCGATTTCGCGCTTGTCGGAGAGCGAGAAGACGGAGGGACCGGAGCCGGAGATGTTCATCGCCATCGAGCCGGTCTCGAGAATCTTCTCCCTGAGCTCGTCGAACGAAGGGATGAACTGCTTGCGATAAGGCTCGGCCACAGAGTCCTTCATGGCCCGGCCCACAAGGCCGATATTGCCCGAATAGAGGCCGGCTATCAGTCCGCCTACATTTCCCCACTGACTGATGGCATCGTGCATGGGAACGGCTTTCGGCAGGATGCTACGGGCCTCCTTCGTCGAGACCACAATCTCGGGATGCACCACAGCGCAGTAGAAGTTGCCTGGGATGGGCAATTGGATGATGTCGAGGGGTTCGTAACCGCGAATGAGGATGATGCCGCCCATCAAGGCCGGAGCCGCATTGTCAGCATGATAGCCGCCGCTGGCCAGGTTCTCGCCTTCCATGGCACAGACCACCATCTCCTCGTCCGAGAGGGGACAGTCGAACAACTCGTTCATACCGTAGGCGGCAGCGGCACTGGAAGCCGCGCTGGAACCGATACCAGAGCCCGGATAGATTTTCTGGCAAATCGTCACATCGATGTGTCCGCTCAGTCCGGTCATCTCGAAGAACTTGCGGATGACAGGTGTAATGACGTTGTCCTCGATGTCTTCCGGCAACGGAACACTCGTCTTGTTGGTGATTGTTATACCCTCGCCCTCCGAAGCCGTCATTTCCAGGATGTCCCCGACCTCATCCAGCGCAAGTCCCATAATATCAAAACCGCATCCCAAATTGGCGATAGATGCGGGTGCAAACACTCTAACCTTTTTCATAAAAAACAATCCTTTTTCCTTATTCAGGCTGCAAAGGTACGAATAAGCGAGCGAAAAAACAAATAAATTTGGTTTTTCCGAGCACAAAAGCAGCTCGACGGTAGTCAAGGTACGAATAAGCAAGCGAAAAAACAAATAAATTTGGTTTTTCCGAGCACAAAAGCAGCTCGACGATAGTCAAGGTACGACAAAAAAATGAAAAATGAAAAATGATGGAACGCTCCCAGTTACGTTCGAAAAGATGGCATTAGTCGTCAGCAAACGTATAGTGCCTAAATCGCAAACGTATAGTGCGACGTTTGCGATTTACTAGTGCGAAGTTTGGCCTTTTAGTGAGAGCAAAGAACAAACTTTTACCATCCTTCTGGCAGGATGACATTCTCTATGCTGTGCGCTTTTTCGAACAGTGGAGCCATTTCGGCATCCGTAAAGCCTGCTATGCCGCAACCGATTCGAGTGACAAGGAAAGTCAGTTCCGGATGGTCCTTAGCGAACTGGATGAACTCGTTCACATAGGGGCGAACCGTCTCCACTCCACCCTGCATTGTGGGGATTCCATAGCTTTGGCCCTGCAAGCCGACACCTTGTCCCCAGATGGCCCCAAAATTGTTGTAAGCAATACGTGCTGCCCCACCAGCATGCATACCTCCTAAATTACTGCCAAACACGAAAATCTCGCCTGGCTGAAGTTCCGTAATGAACTCCGGTGTAGTACGTTTCTGTGTCATATTTCCGTTATTTAACTGTTTGCAGAGCAAAGATACAACTTTTTCTTTTTTCTCTTCTCACTTTTCATTTTTTATTTGTATATTTGCAATTGAAATCAATAAATTTCTGACAACTATGAAGAAACTATTCACATTGGCACTATTTACGATTGCCACTTGCCCGGCTTGTCTGGCACAGACGACTAAAGAGTATCCGAAACCCGAACCTATGAGACCTGGAATGTCGGAGTACTGGACTCCCCAGCCAAAGGTGGTGGAGCCTGGCGACATCAAGCTGGCTACGGCTCCCAGCGATGCCATCGTGCTCTTCGACGGGAAAGACCTTTCCGCTTGGATGAACCCTAACGGCTCGGCTGCGGAATGGACCGTAAAGAATGGCGTGATGACCGTCGACAAGTCGAAGGGCGACATCGTGACCCGCCAAAAGTTCGGCAGTTTCCAGCTGCATCTGGAATGGTGCGTGCCAAAAGGCATCACGGGCGAGAGTCAGGCCAGAGGCAACAGCGGCGTCTTCCTGCAGGACATGTATGAAGTGCAGATTCTGGACTGCTTCGGCAACGAGACTTACGTGAACGGTATGACGGGAAGCATCTACAAGCAGACGCCTCCTCTGGTCAATGTGATGCGGAAACCTGGCGAATGGAACGTGTACGACATCATCTACACAGCCCCCATCTTCAAGGAAGACGGCACTTACCTCTACAAACCATTCGTGACGGTCATCCAGAATGGTGTTGTGCTGCAGAATCACACGGAAATACAAGGCACGACAGAATATATCGGCTTTCCACGCACAGTGAAGCACGGCGAGGGTCCGATACGACTGCAATCGCATGGTGACCCCAGTCAGCCCATCAGCTTCCGCAACATCTGGATTCGTCCTCTGTAAGAGAAAAGATGTCAAACCATAAACCATGAAAAATATGACGACGAGAAGAAACTTTCTGCGCCAGTCGGCCTCTGCTTTGGCTGCCGGTATGCTGATGCCCCACGTCCTATACGCAGGAGCACCCAAGAAACAGACTGCTGCAAGTGACCGTCTGAATGTCGCTCTGATCGGTTGCCGCTCTATGGGTTGGCACGACCTCTCTGACATTATGAGATATCCAGGCACCAGTTGTGTCGCTCTCTGCGACATAGACAGCCGCATCCTGAGCAATCGGGCTGCCGAAGCGGAGAAGAACTGGGGGAAACGGCCTGCACTCTATGGGGACTATCGAAGGGTGCTGGAGCGTGATGATGTGGACATCATCGTCGTTGGCACACCAGACCATTGGCATTGCAAGATAACGACCGATGCTTGCTCGGCAGGCAAGGATGTGTATGTGGAAAAACCTCTGGCTAACAGTATTGCCGAATGTGACGCTATGGTGGCTGCGGCTCAACGCTATGGTCGTGTCGTTCAAGTGGGACAGCAGCAACGGAGTGCAGAACTTTGGCACAGCATGAAGCAGTACATCGACAGCGGTGAGCTGGGACATATCGGTCGTGTCAACGTCTGGGCAAACTTCTCGTATGCCGCTCTGCTGAACCCGGCCAAGGATGGTCCTGTTCCCGAAGGTGTTGACTTCGACATGTGGCTCGGCCCTGCTCCCAAACGCACTTTCAATGCCTCACGCTTTCATGGTTCATGGCGCATGTTCTGGGATTATGGCGGCGGCTTGCTTACCGATTGGGGCGTACATTTGCTCGATATGGCTTTGTGGGGAATGGATGTCAAGGGAATGCCTCAACGCGTCGTTGCTGCTGGCGGAAATCATGCCTATCCCAATAACTTCTCCGAGACATTCGACACGCTGAGTGTTACCTATCAGTTCCCCGATTACCTCATCCAATGGTCCAACGTGGCCATAGAATCAGGACCTTACGGACGCAACTATGGGCTCGAGTTCAAGGGCACCAACGGAACCCTCATCGCCAATCGCGAGAGCTGGGAAGTGATTCCTCAAGGTGACAAACTGGAGGCAAAACTGGTGAAGCCGTCGAACAACGACCATCTGGATCATACGAAAAACTTCCTGGACTGTGTGAAGCGGCGTGACATGCAGACTGCCTGCCCCATAACGAACGGCAGTTTCTGCGCTAAATATGCTCACATCGGCAACATTGCAGCACGAACGCATCAGGTCTTGACGTACGACGACTCGAAGCACACCTTCCACAATCGCGAGGCAGACCGCTTCATTACTCCCGATTACCGCAAACCTTGGAAACTCTGAAGTCTTCTTGCTGAAACTGGACAAACTTACTTTCGGTCTTTCCAATAGCCAGGCATGAAGAGGAAGAGAACGGTGAATATCTCCAGACGTCCTATAAGCATATAAGCGCTCATAAGCCATTTGCCTGAGGCAGGAACGTTGGCGAAGGTGTTGGCTGGACCTGTAGCACCCGTAGCCGGGCCTACGTTACTCAGCATACTGATACTGCTGCCCAAGGCCGTATCGACATCTGCTCCAAGCAACGAGTAGCAAGTCATCGCGAAAACCACCAACAGGAAGTAGATGAAGACAAAGACCAAAGCCTGTCGCACTTTATGGTCAGGCACGATTTGTTTGTTGACACGAACGCCCAGAACGGCTCTGGGATGCATCATCTGGATGAGTTCATTAAAGGCACTCTTGGCACAGATGATAATACGGATGACCTTGATACCACCAGCCGTACTGCCGGCACAAGAACCGATTGCCATGATGACGACTGTCGGCATCCAGAACGAAGCTCCCCACGCCACATAATCGAACTTCTGAGCCGAGAAACCGGTACTGGTCGCAACACTGCTCACATGGAATAGGGCCGAACGGAAACTCTCTTCGAAACCTTTCGGCAACAACTCGTCGGCACTCTCAGGAACAGGGGCAAAGTAGAAGAGCAGCATAAAGACAACGACTGCAACACCTATATAAGAAAGGAAAACGCGCACCTCTTCGTTCTGGAAGAGTACACGGCTACGACGAATGCTCATGTAGTAGTAGAGCGAGAAATTGATGCTGCTGACCACCATGAACAGGCTTGCCACATATTCTATATAGCTGCTGTGGAAGTATGCCATACTCTCGGAATGGGTACTGAAGCCGCCAGTCGCTATCGTGGTAAACGCGTGACAAACAGCATCATAGAGATTCATCGGACCTAACCAATAGAGAAAGGCGCAAGAGCTGGTCAGCACAAGATAAATCAGGAGCACTCGTCTGGCCGTCGCACCTATTTTAGGACGCAACTTGTCGAGTCCCAAACCAGTCACCTCGGCCGAATAGATGTTGCTGTTCTTCATCTCGTAGACGGGGATGAGGGCAAACGAGAAGACGACTATGCCAAGACCTCCTATCCATTGTGTAAGGGCACGCCAGAAAAGCAGACCTTTCGGCAAGGGGTCTATCTCGTTGATACAAGTGGCTCCAGTCGTGGTGAAACCACTCATCGTCTCGAAGAAAGCGCTCGCCAAATCCATGTCTGTCAGGCACAGGAAGGGCACCATTCCAACAATGGAGAAGATAATCCAGGAGAGAGATACAACGAGGAAATTGTCGGCTCGACGCATCCTCCTGTGCTCTTCGCTGCGACTCAGGAAGATGCAGAAAGAGCCTGCAGCTATCGCACCTAATGCTGTAAGCAGAAAGCAAAGCCAGTCGCTTTCATCATTGATGAGGGCAACCAGCATGGAGAGCAACAGGAAGAAGCCCTCCATGACGACGAGCATTCCGAGGATTCCTTTCTTCATTTATTTCTTGTCGAGTGCGTGCTTGGCGTAGTCGATTGTGTAGTGCAAGCCGCGACTCTCTTTGCGTTCGAGGGCCTGGCGGGTTATGAGATAGCCTACGTTTATCATATTGCGCAACTCACAAATATCTTTCGTGGGCTTGACGCGTTTGAAGAGGTGTTCCGTCTCCTCGTAAAGGAGGTCGAGACGCTCCCAAGCCCGATGAAGACGAAGGTCGCTTCGAACAATTCCGACATAGGTGCTCATGATCTGATTCACTTCCTTGACGTCTTGGGCGATGAGGACTTTCTCTTCGTTCGTCATCGTGCCTTCGTCGTTCCATTCAGGCACTTTGTCATTGTAGTCGTACTGGTCGATGACTTCCAACGAGTGCTTGGCTGCGGCATCGGCATAGACGACGGCTTCGATGAGCGAGTTGCTGGCCAGACGATTGCCGCCATGAAGACCTGTGCAAGAGCATTCGCCCACAGCATAGAGGCGTTTGATGCTGCTTTGTCCGTCGAGGTCGACCTTGATGCCGCCACACATATAATGGGCGCTGGGAGCGACTGGGATGTACTGTTTGGTGATGTCTATGCCGATGCTCAAGCATTTGGCGTAGATGTTGGGGAAGTGATGTTTGGTTTCCTCAGGGTCTTTGTGGGTGACATCGAGGCAGACGTGATCCAATCCATGAATCTTCATCTCACGGTCAATGGCGCGAGCCACAATGTCGCGAGGTGCCAGGGAGAGCCGTTCGTCATATTTCTGCATGAACTCTTCCCCGTTGGGAAGACGAAGAATGCCACCATAACCTCTCATCGCCTCTGTGATGAGATAGGCTGGATGCGTTTCCTGAGGGTTGTAGAGGACTGTCGGATGGAACTGCACAAACTCCATATCCTTCACTTTTCCCTTGGCGCGATAGACCATAGCTATGCCGTCGCCAGTCGCGATATTAGGGTTGGAGGTGGTGGCGTAAATGGCTCCAGTTCCTCCCGTCGCCATGAGTGTGACCTTGCTCAAGTAGGTATCCACCTTGCCTGTCTTGGGGTTGAGGACATAAGCACCATAACATTCAATGTCTGGAGTACGGCGAGTGACGCGGATTCCCAAGTGATGCTGAGTGATGATCTCGACTGCAAAATGGTTCTCCAGCACTTCGATGTTGGGATTCTGACGAACGGCAGCCATCAGTCCACGCTGAATCTCGGCTCCAGTATCGTCGGCATGATGCAGGATTCGGAACTCCGAATGGCCTCCTTCACGATGAAGGTCAAACTCGCCATCCTCCTTCTTGTCGAAGTTGACGCCCCATTTCACAAGGTCTCTGATGCCTTGAGGCGCATTACGGACCACTTGTTCCACGGCAGCAGGGTCGCTGATGTAATCGCCGGCAATCATGGTGTCCTCGATGTGCTTCTCGAAGTTGTCGACCAGGAGGTTCGTCACAGAAGCGATGCCGCCCTGAGCCTTTGCCGTATTCGCCTCTTCGAGGGTCGTCTTGCAGATGAGCGTCACCTTGCCCTTGCCTGCGTTCGCCACCTTCAGCGCATAGCTCATTCCGGCTACGCCACTGCCTATAATCAGGAATTCACTCTTCTTTATCATGACTTTTTTC
>JAGCFN010000009.1 GCA_017650085.1 Bacteroidaceae bacterium
ATGTCTCTTCCGCACGCTTCACCCTGTTCCAGACGGTTTGTATCTTGGCATCCATCACGTTGGCAATCTGGGCAGGCTTCATGCCAATCTTGAGCAGGCATATTGTCCGGTCAGGCGAGGAGGGAATCATGCCCCGCTTGTCCCGCAAACGGATTGTCAGCAGACTGTACCTCTGCCGGACGAGTTCAGATGCCTTCTGCACAGAGTCCTCCAGCATCTCAGCTCGGGCCTCTGCTTCTGGCAGCGAGACTTCGCACATCTGCCACGTCTGTTCGATGCTGCCGAGCAACTGCCCGTCCTTCCTGTCTTCCCTGCAAGAAAGCAAAGCCAAAAGGCCTAATAATATAAATAATGTCTTCCTCATCTGTTGTCTGTTGTCCGCTGTCCGTTGTCTTTCATGGCGCAAAGTTATGCCTTTCTCACATGACAAGCAAGTAATTTTACTCCCAACCACTCCCAAATCACTAAAAACTTTCATAAGTTGGGAGCACTTGGGAGTGAATTTATTTGGATGGAACGCAAAAAACACCTAATTTTGCTCTTGGAAACATGACAAAAGTTATACTACTATGAAAAAGGCAATTATTCTTTTATCAGCAATTATGTCAGTTATGACCCTTACAGTTATGGCCGACGAGTACATAGACCCACAAACCAACGTCGTCTATACTTACGAGCCAGGCCAGCCCACGGCTTCGGTAAAAGCAGGATGTGAGATGGTGGTTGACATGGGACTTATAGACCTATGCCCAGGTAGCCCTGATGCGGCGGATGATGTGGTAATACTTGACAAATTTACCGTAGGAACGACAGAATATGTTGTAACCAGTATTGGCGAGCAAGCCTTTTGGACGAACAACAACATCAAGTCTGTCAGCATACCCGAAAGTGTGACTGATATCGGAGTAGCAGCTTTTGAGAACTGCGACGGCTTAACTGCAGTACAGCTTCCTGAAGGACTGATACGAATTTCCAGAAAACTTTTTCATAATTGTAGCCAGCTTGAGTCGGTAGTTATTCCTTCTTCTATCCGCTCAATAGATGAACAGGCTTTTGCCGATTGTCGTAGTTTGGCCAGCCTCACTCTCCCTGCCGATCTCAACTACATTGGCAGATATGCGTTTCAAAATACGCCTTGGTATTCTACACAATATAATGAGGCTCCCGATGGCCTTTTTTACATAGGACCACTACTTGTTGGCTATAAGGGTAATGTACCTACGGGCGATCTGGTAATTAAAGAAGGTACCACATGTATCGGCTATCAAGCCTTTAATTACTGCACAGGTCTAACCAGCGTTACCATCCCTGAAAGCCTTACCCATGTTGATTATAGGGCATTCTACAATTGCGTAGGGCTGACTGCCGTGCACATCACTGACCTGGCTGCCTGGTGCAAAATCGAGTTTCAGTGGGATGATATATCCAGCAGCTCTAATCCTCTCTTCTATGCCCACCATCTCTATCTCAATGGTGAGGAGATGACTGACCTTGTCATACCAGATGGTGTTACCAGCATTTGCCGCTATGCCTTTGATAATTGCACGGGTCTGACTAGCGTCATCATTCCAGAGGGTGTCACCCGCATTAGTTCCGAAGCTTTCCGAAGCTGCGGCAATTTAACCAGTGTCACCATACCGCCAAGCATGACAACCATAGGGAGCATGGCTTTTATGTGGTGTGAAAACCTAAATGCCGTGCATATCTCAGACCTCGCTGCCTGGTGCGGCATTTCTTTTCAAGATGTTAGTGGTGTCTTTAACTATGATGTCCACCTTTATCTCAACGGTGAAGAGGTGAAAGACCTTGTTATACCTGATGGTGTTGCCAGCATTGGTAGCTGGAGCTTCATGAACTGTAGCTATCTGACCAGTGTCACCATCCCAAGGAGTGTGACCAACATCGGAGATAATGCTTTCTATGGCTGCAGCAATTTGACAGATGTATATTCTTATGGAAATAATGTTCCATCCTTGGGGTACGACGTATTCAAAAATTCACTTATTGCTTCAGCCACACTTCATGTGCCGGCAGGTTCTATAGAAGAGTACAAAACAACTTCGCCTTGGAGCAACTTCGGCAACATCGTGGCACTGCAAGAAGAACCCCACCAGCCCCAATCTTTCCTTGAAGGCAATCCGATATGGGTTTATAAATATGAGCGTCTAACCAGAGGAACCGCATGGAAAGATGGAGTGTATTATGGCATTTTTGTTGACACGGGCTACAGAGATTATAGGTATTATTTCCTCGGAGGACAAGAGGAGATAGACGGAAAAGTCTATACAATGATGGGGGAAGTCAAAAGCAACGGCGAAGGCGAATTGGCCGTCAGTCGTTGGCTTCCTGTCCGCGAAGAGAACGGCATTGTCTATGCCTTTACAGATTCTTTGCCAGGACTTGTTGAGCACGACTATCTCGAACCGCCCTATCTGCAACAAGGAAATGAATGCGTGCTCTACAATTTTAACACAGAAATAGGAGAATCGTTATATCCTCAAAATGAATATACAAAAGTAGAATCCTATGGCACTTATCAATTAATGAATGGTGCTGTATGCCGTGTGTTGAAAACAACAATAGAAGATTTTGATTTGTATGAGAAATTGGGCTATCTGCATGATGGTTTGTATTATGGCGTAATGGATCCGCCTTCCGAGTTAATTTCTTCAACTGGTGGAGATGTATATGCGACACACCTCAATGCGTACTATCAAAACGATATAATGCTATACAAAGCCCCTGACATTCAGGAAAGTATATGTGTGAACGATACATGCTGGTCACGTGATGACGGCAATGCTTATGTTCGTTCATATAAAGTAGATCCGCGTCAGGAAGAAGTCTTCGCATATATCCGACAATTGCAAAAGGAAAAAGAACCTGTCACCTTTACTGCAGGCCAGATGGCAACGATAATTCTGCCAACAAACCCAGATGCAAGCAAAGGGAAATACTATAGGCTCGACAGGTACGAAGATGGACAGATAATCTTTGAGCAAGAACTTCAGCCTCAGGCCCATATACCTTATATTATAGTGCCGAACGAAGACTTCAGCATCGACCTCAGAACCTTGGACTTGACAGGATTGTCTCGCGACACCGTTTCCATTGCAGGCATCTCTTTCATCGGCTCATACGTCAGCGAAACGTTCGATTACCCTGACGGTTTCTATATTGACTTCATTGACATTACATCCGATTGCCAATTCAACGAGTCTTGTGTCATCGGAGCCTTGCGAGCATATCTGCTAGTTCGTTGGGACGACCCGTACAATCAGGGCGGCACAAGAGTTCCTCCATTGAATAAAAGGGGAATCGTCCTCCGTGATGATGAAACGGGTATAAAGAGTTTAAATGTCAGCGTAAACCACAACGATAAAATTTTCAATCTTGCCGGTCAGCGCTTGAGCAAGCCTCAGAAGGGCATTTACATCGAAAACGGAAAGATTAAGGCAAAGACTAAGTAGGGGGGTATGTCACGGGCGGAACAGAATCATATAAAGAAAAACAAAAGGCAAATCGTAATTTATCTTTTGTTCGCTTTTGTTTCAATCTCTGCACAGGGCTCCCCAGATTTTGTCCTGAAAGGGGATGCTCGACCTGCTGCAAGAGATACGCTTCAAGTTTCCTCTGTGAATGACATGTCGCACTATACATTCAAGTGGACCAGAGGAGATGCATTGGGAACATTTGAAGGCGCGGCTTTGTCAAACATCGAAAGCTATGTGATTACTGAGGACGACTACGAGCACTGGTTGCGTGTATCTGTATACGACACAGCAGGAAACACTGTTTATTCGAAGGACACATGGATAAGCAAATTGCCCGTTCTGTATATTGCGACAGAAAATGGCCAGCCCATAACATCCAGAGAGAACTATGTCACAGCAAACCTTCTCATACAGGGAAACGCCAGCTTTGACCAGCAATACGCTGGAGTCACAGAAATCCGTGGCCGTGGCACAACTTCATGGCTGTACCCTCAGAAACCATACAAGCTGAAACTCAACAAGAAAACAAATCTTTTCGGCTTCGGTAAAAGCAAGCATTGGGTGCTGATTCCGAACTTCAACGACAAAAGCTGTCTGCGCAACTACATTGCCGGCAAACTTGCAAAGCGGCTTGGGGTATTGGCTATGGAGATGACATGGGTGGATGTGGTGCTCAATGGCGAAGTGAAGGGCTGCTATATGCTAAGCCAGCATATCAGAGCCGACAAAAACAGCGTTGATATCTTCGATTGGGAGAAAGAGGCTGAGGCTATTGCCAGCCCGCTGTTCTCTTCCATTAGGGATGAGGAGGAATTGGGAGACGAGGATTTGGAATCGCTGGAAGAAACCATGAAGCAGAATCTCTCGTGGGTAACAGACGGGATTGTCCCCTTCAAGGGTAAGGCATATAACCTTTCAGACTATGATTTGAAGAAAGAATATGACACCACAAAGGGTTATCTGTTCGAGGCAACAGGCAAGAAAGACGGCAACACTCAGTTCGCAACACCACAAAAAGTGCATTTCGAGGTCAGCGCCCCGGAATACCTTTCCACAAACAGTGAGATGTTTTCATATGTAAAAGAATTCTGGGAGGACTTTGAAGCGGAGTATTGCCAGGTGGCTGATCCGTGCAAGAACTTCTCGAAATATGCAGACATGAAGTCCATGGTCGGAATATGGCTCGTGAACGAAATCATGGGACAAGGTGACCCCACAAACTCCCGCTATTCATACATCCCTGACGATGGCAAACTGCACTTCGGCCCTGCATGGGATTTTGACCACGGCGGCAGCAGTTGGAGCGCAGATCAGGGCTATGCCACATTCTTTACTCTTGTCCACAAACTTGACTATACATACTATAGGAAATGGTTCCCAGATCCGGTACTATGCACGATGGCATACGACGCCTATTGGGATGTGGCACGACCCTTTATTATAGACTACATCTCCGAAGGCGGTGAAATGGATGACATGTATGCCGTCTTTGCCGAGGCAGGAAAAACCAACGACACCCTATGGGGCAGCTATCCCTGCATAATAAGTCCCTCCGCTGCGCCTCGCACTACAGCAGAGGATGTTGAGGCACTTAGGAAATTCCTCCTTAACCATATCAAATGGCTTGACAAACGGTTCCTGTCTCCAGAAAAGCTTATTGAAGCAATGAATGCATATTGCCCATATCCTTGTGACCCCAATACTGTTGGAATAAACGAAACGGAACCAGACACACAAACTGGTGTGCAAAAGGTCTTGCGGGACAAACATATCTATATTATACGAAATGGCGAAACCTATTCCATCGATGGGAAAAGGATGGAATAAAAAGAATCCCACATCGGAAACGGGGAAAAAATCCTGATTAAATGAAAACAAAGGAAATAATTCGTATATTTGCAAACGGATAACACATGCAATTATGAAACGCGTGCTGCTTCTTCTCTGCTTCCTGCCTTGGCTGCTTCCAGTTGTGGCACAGAATCTGACGCTCCAAGGTCAGATCAGGGATGCGGAGACGGGAGAGCCTTTGCCCTATGCCAGTATTTATGTGGCTGCAGGTCGTGGAACGCTGACCAATGCCGAGGGCGACTTCAGCCTGTCGGTGGGAAGCCAGGATGTCCTGACATTCTCGTTCATCGGTTACGAGAAGTTGAAGCTGAAGGCAACCAATGTGCCTCGAGTCGTCAAGTTGAAGCCCTTTGCGCGGGACTTGAAGGAAGTGGTGGTTGTACCGGTAGACGAATGGGACATCGTAAAGCAGGTGATAAACAACATGAAGAAGGACTTCTCGAAGCATAAGGCTGAGAAACAGGGCTATTTCATGCGTACTTGGATGAAAGACAAGTGGGACAGCAACCTGATAGAGTGCTTCATGGCTGCACTCTCAGCCTCAAACCTTCGTGAAGAGGAGACATTCAGTGGCATATACGGAATGAATTCGAAGGGTGATTCAAGCAGGATGAAGCTTTATTTCACCAATATACAGAAAATGACCGAGATAGGGCCAAGTTGCTTTATGAGTGACTATTGGGAAGCTGCAATCAAGCCGCTTTACAGCCTTTCGATGGCCAAAAAGTACTATGACATAAAATTGGAGACGCTCTTCGGCAACGAGGAAGAGAAGTTGTATCGTATCGACTTCAAATGGAAAGACATAGACCGTGCGGAATGGCATACAAGATATCTGGAGGAGAGGCGTCACATCGTTGGTACCGCATACGTGGATGCCAAGACGCTTCGCCTGCTGCGCTTCGATGGAAACGTGGACAATGCCTATATGTTGTATAATCTTGAGCGCTACCCGAATGCAATCAAGTTCCAGATGAACTACGACTATACCAATGGCTATCCTGCAGTAAACAACCTTGCCATTGAGGGAGGAAACGAACTGTTGCAATACAGACTCCTGATGTTCAATGTCCAGGATAGCATGTTTGCTGAATCCTCTGGTTTTGTGGGATATAACATTATCGACGTAATAGAAAATGCCGGCTACGACTCTGCACTCTGGGAAAAGTACGACATCATCAAGCGAACTGCCGAGGAAGAGCGTGTTGCCTTTGGAGAAACGTCACAACCAGTCTCTGAAACTCTCGAAGAAAAGGCCTTGACGAAGTAGGAATGGCAGATTCTGGAGGGATAATGTGTACAGTTATCCTTATGGCTGAGTCCTCTCGGGGATTTCACCTAACACATTTTAGGGAAATACCCCTGCGCAATTAGGCATTCTCCTTCTTCATATACCAAGAAAATGCCCGACCTTTGCATTGTGATTCAGAAACAAAATGTCTAATTTCTAAAGATAGGAGACAAGGTTATGAAGAAGATTATGATGATGGCAATGATGATGGTCATGACTATCTCTGCCAAAGCAATGAGCTATAGCGCAGCAAAGTACGAGGCTCTTTTCCTCTCGGACAAGATGGCCTACGAGCTGAACCTGACAAATGCCCAGTATGATGACGTCTACGAAATCAATCTGGACTATCTGATGAGTGTGAACGGCTACAGCGATGTCTATGGCAAATACTGGAACCGCCGCAACAACGATCTGAAGTATGTGCTGACGGCTTATCAATATGAGAAGTACCTGAAGCTGAACTATTTCTATCGTCCTCTTTCTTGGGAGAAAGGTGCTTGGACGTTCCTTGTATACAATCACTACAAGAACAAGAACCACTTCTACAAGGGCAACCCGAAGGGCTATTCCAGCTACAAGGGGGGCAATAACAAAAAATCAGACCGCTTCTATGCAGACAAGAATTCTTTCAAGTCGAATGTAAAGCATGGTCATGACAAGAAGGCTAACGGAAATGGCTCTGTTTCGAGGAATCCTTCAAACAATCATCGTTCGTTGGCTCAGAACAATGGCAGCCGCTCGGGTGGCATCGTCCGCTCTGGTCGTCGCTAAGGTCACTCTCAACTCTCTATATGCCTCGCAAGAGGACAAAGGGGAATCTCACAAAATGAGGTTCCCCTTTTCTGATACAGGAAAATCTTAGTTCCGAATCATTTCATGTACCCAACAGGGTTGTTGAGCACTAATATCTGCGTGTCTGTCAGGTTAAGTGCCTTTGTGAGTGCTTCCTTGTCCATCGAAGCACGGGGAACTGTGGCGAGTTGGGCTGCAGAACAGAAGAGGCCGATATTGCCGGAAACATATCCTGCATCCATACAAGCTAGTCTCTCAACAGCTTCACGCTGAGAAGCAAGTCCTTCAGGATAGCGCGACACATCGGCTACCATCACAAGGAAGACGGGAGCCTCCACCTGCTGTTGGGCTGCAACTGCGAGACGAAGGTCTTCTGTGGTGATTCGGTTAAGCTGGCTCTCTTTCGCGTCGTAGAGGTAAGCGCCACTGGCCATGCAGACATAGATGTCAATATCCTGCGAGTTGACTGCTGAAGGGGCTGTACGCCTGCCGTCTTCACGATTGATGCCGTTGGCTGCCCAAAGGAGGTTCGACAGTTCTTCGAGCGAGATTTGCTGGTCTGAAAACTCTCTTTGCGATTTGCGATCGCTGAGTGCCTGCATCAGAGACACATCGAAAGTCTTGTCTGGCTCCAAGAGTTGAATAATGCTGTCGGCAGGAATCTCTGTTCTTACTTTCTCTTCCATAGTTTCTGGTTGGTTGCTTGCGGCACTTCCGCAGCCTGTCATAGCAAAAGCGAGCAGGCCAATGGCTGCCATGTTAATAATCTTCTTTTTCATAATCTTTTTACTTAAATGTGTTTGTACTCTGTTCATAATAAAGGGCTTCAAGTTCGCGCAGATAAGGGTTTCATGTATCAGTCGAGCAAGGCGGATACGATATCGCCATGACGTTTCTCATCATTCTTGACACTTTCCACCTCAGGGAAATCTTCTATCAGATGTTCATAACCCACAGCAGCATCATACTCTCCTTTGGCTATCATCCTGTACAAACGCTTTTTCCCTAAGATACGATAGAGGAATGGCATGATGATGGACATTGTCTTCTTGGGCTTTAACGGCTTCTTTGTGTAGGCATGGAACACGCTGGCGTGACGTCCCTCTTCCTTTGCAAGTTGCAGGAAAGCCTCACGCTCCTTGTCCGTCTTTACGACCTTGGCAAGCCTTTGATACATCAGCACGGCATCCAGTTCGCCCTGCTGGCTTCGTAGTAACTCTTTTAATTGTTCTGTTGTCATATTTTTTCAATATTTGGAGGATGGTGGATTCGGGAGGGGGTGATGTGATTATCCTAAAATCTTCTCGGCCATCCGCTTTCCTGCGTCGAAGGCATTCTGCAAGTCTTGCTCCCAATGTTCTTCGCGATACTGGCGCTTCATGGGTTCTGGAAATGCGTCCAGCTCGTAGCGGTCGTAGTTCTTCACCTGATAGGTGTTGAAAGCGTCTGCATGCTCTACTTCACCAAAGCCACGCTGCAGACAGTTCTCGATAAGACCCATCATTTGGAATATGACCTTGGCCTGTTCCGTGTTGGCATTCATCGTGTAGGTTAATATCACAGGCATCTTCTTCGGTGCTGTCAGGCTGAAGTCCTTGTATGAAAGCCAAGGGAAAATAAGGCGTTCAAGGAGCGCCCTCAACTGTGCTGTGACCTCGCTGAAATAGATGGGCGAACCCATCACAAGGCCGTCTGCCTGAGCAATTTCTTCCAGTACAGGGGTCAGCCCGTCCTTGTACTTGCAGACGTTGGAGGTCTTGTCCTTCAATTTGCAGGCCATGCACGACACGCAACCGCGATACTGAAGGTCGTAGAGTCGAACCGTCTTTATCTCAATCTCGCTGCTGACGGATGCTGCGCCTTCAGCAATCTTCTGTAACATGGAGGCGGTGTTGAATGTCTTGCGCGGACCTCCGTCGATAATCAAAATCTTCTTCATAGTCTTAATCTTCAGTTATATATGCTGAAACAATTTCGCCATAGTAGCAGATGTGGTCACCCGTCTCAATGGTATAGAACCGTAATCAGTATTCCTGGGCGCAAGGCCTTGACAATCTGGCCCGCATAGTCGCGGATGTCAATTTTCTTCTTTGTCATAGTCGCTCGCTTATATAGTTCTTTGTACTCAGTTCATAATACAGGGCTTCCAGTTCCCTTATAGACATGCTCTTCACAGAGGTCTCTATCTTTCGGATCAGTTCCTCTCGCTGAGCTTCTTCTGTCTGCTCAAATCTTTTGTATGCCATAGCGCTCTTATTTTAATACGATGATATCTGACCATCGCGTAGTGGGGTTCTTACTCTTGTAATCGTGTTTGATGGCGTTGGCAAAGACTTCGGCTTTTCCTTTGCCATCTTTCTTCGTGTATTGCTGGGAGCCCAATACCAATGTCTCGCTGCCGTTCACTTTGTTGATGTGGTCGATGGCAGCATCTAGCCGCTTCATCTTCTGGAACTGCTCGGCATTATAGTCGAACAGATCTGTCTGGACGGGACTGTTTGGGCCGATGCTCATGACGATAACGCCAGCCTTCTTGTACTTGTAGCCCGGGATGAATATCTTCTCCAAAACTTCTGTGGCTGCCTTCGCAATTTCTATGGTGCTGCAGGTCGGCACTATGAAACGCTTCTCCTCATAGTTCCAGTACTGAGGCAAGTCCTCCCTGAAGACATTGGTGTTGAGGAACACGCCGATGACTCCTGCCACGGTTTTCTGTGCTCTTAGCTTCTCGGCACATCGGACTGCATAGTTCGTAACATGGGTTTTGAGGGTTTCCAAATCGCTCACCATGCCGTTGAAACTTCGGCTCGTACAGATGCTTTTCTTCTTTGCCATCTCCTCGTTGGGGACAGCATCGATGCCGTTCAACTCCTGCCAGGTACGATATATCACAATGTTGTTGAAGATGTTCCTTACCCAATCGCCATGATGCTGGGCAAAGTCATAGGCTGTCTGTATGCCAAGGGCCTGCAGCTTGGCTGCATAACGTCTGCCGATGCCCCACACATCTTCTATTGGATAGAGCTTCAGAGCCTTCATGCGCTTCTCTTCCGTGTCTATCATACAACAATGGCGATAGCCCGGGTACTTCTTTGCGAAGTGACTGGCCAGCTTAGCCAAGGTCTTCGTCGGACCAAGACCGATGCTGACTGGCATTCCCACGCTCTTCTTGATGCGCTGGTGAAGGTTCTCACCCCATAGCTTTAATTCTTCACTCTTAACTCTTAATTCTTCATTCTTATTTTCAGGAAAATAGATGAAGCACTCATCTATTGAATACCGAAAAAAGGCCGGAGCTTCCTGCCTGATGATTTCCACGATTCTGCCAGTCATCTCTCCATACAACTCGTAGTTGCTGGAAAACACGGCTATCTTATTATCAGGGTATTGCTGGGCAAGCTGGAAGTATGGGGTTCCGGCTTTGATGCCCATCTTCTTGGCTTCGTTGCTGCGGGCTACAACACAGCCGTCATTGTTGCTCAACACAACAACTGGCTTGCCGTTCAGGTCAGGGCGAAAGACTCTTTCGCACGAGACATAGCAGTTATCACAGTCAACGATGCCGTACATACTCCTACTCTACTTCACAAGGCCTGAAGCCCATCTCCAAGGCCTTTTCCTGGCTCATCAGGAAATAGATGGCTTCTCCTTCGTTACATACTTCTCCCGAGGAATTAGTGATTTCCGCACTTATGTATGCGAGGTTCTTCACTTGCTTTGTCACTCGGGCACGTATGGTTAGCTCAGACTCCGTGGTGGATACAGTCTTGCGGAACTTCACATTCAGCTGGACTGTGAAGCCGCTGGTTTGCAGTTTCCTAGTTACTACCCAGCCGCAAGTCTCGTCAATCAAGGTGCTCAGGATGCCACCATGTATCGTGTCCACCCAACCCTGATAATTGCTCTCGGGATGCCAGGTGCTGACTATGTCGTCACCATCCTCGTAAAACTCCATGTGAAGCCCAAAAGGGTTGTTCGGAGAGCATCCGAAACACTTGTATTGGGAATGGTCCAGCCACGGGTTTATAATCTTCTTTATCATCGTCATCGTTTCCAGTTTCTAATTGTCCATACTACCACGCCCCAGACTTCGAACTCATCGTACTCTTCTATGCGGATGGGGTCGTACTTCTTATTGGCTGGGCGCAGTTCGATGTAGCCATCAGCCTTGTGCTTCAAGTCAAGGAACTTGATGGTGAACTCTCCATTCACGTAGCCCACAACGATGTCACCGTCCTGGGCTTCAAGGCTGCGGTCTATGACTGCTATATCTCCGTCGTCTATTCCGGCATCCACCATGCTGTCGCCATCCACTCTGCCGTAAAAAGTGGCTTCGGGATGCCTGATGAAGTCACGATTAAAGTCAAGGCTCTCCCGCATATAGTCCTGCGCTGGAGAGGGGAAGCCGGCCTTTATCTGCGGAGCTATGAGGAGTTCGAGCTGTTTGTCAAACTCGCCTTTGTATATTTTCATTCCTGACATGTCGTTTTTTCTGTTTTTCTGATACAAAATTAAGGATTTTGTTTGGATTTCTAAGCAGAAAATTACGGATTTGATATATTCAAAACGCAAAATAATAAATTTTGGGTTCAAATTAACTATGCGATATTTGTTTTTTGAGATTTCTGTATCCTCGACAGACTGGGAGACGCAGTCAAGAATGAGAATTAAGAATTAAGAATGTGGACAAGGGCAACAAAACCACATACCCGATTCAGGTATCCGGTTCTAACTACAAGACGCATTTTCCCACATCCTGACTCCGACGAGCTACTTTTGCACCTGACAATAAAAATAAATACAATTTATTTTGTTTTATGCTTGCTTATTCGTACCTTTACGCCCGAAAATGTACGTTGAATAACGTAAAATGAAGATATTCGGCATAGGAATGAACTATGCAGCACACAATAAAGAGCTGCAAAATTCGTTATTATATATAGAAGAAGCATCCGCTCGACGAAGTCAACCTGTCGTCTTCACGAAGGCAGACTCTGCGTTGCTCTCGTGCGGCAAGCCGTTCTTCATCCCTGCATACACGAAGCGCTGCGACTACGAGACGGAGCTTTGCGTACGCATCAACCATTTGGGCAGGAGCATCCCCGAACGCTTCGCCCATCGCTACTACGACGAGGTGACGGTAGGTATTGACTTCACAGCTCGTGACCTGCAAGAGGAACTGCGGCAGAAAGGACTACCATGGGACCTCTGCAAAGGCTTCGACGGAAGTGCCGCCATCGGGAAATGGATGCCGCTCTCGCACTATGGGAAAGGCATTCAGGACCTCCACTTCCACTTGCTTCGCAACGGTGAGCAGGTGCAGGAGGGCCACACGAAGGACATGCTCTTCGGAGTGGACAGACTGGTGAGCTTCATCAGCCAGTTCTTCACGCTCAAGACGGGCGACATCATCTTCACGGGAACACCTGTCGGAGTGGGGCCAGTCAGCGTGGAAGACCACCTGGAAGGTTACCTCGAAGGAGAAAAGGTACTGGAATTTAATGTAAAATAAACCCTCAAGGGGAATAAAACAATACATCGCATGAAAAGACTCTTCACGATATGCCTGATGCTTGCAGCAATGATGCAGGCAGCCATCGCACAACAGGAGAAAGGGCTGGTCTTCACCAGTCTCGACTGGAACGAGATGCGAATCGACTCCGTGCTACCCGTCTATACCGAAGTTGTACCTTTGGAAACAGACTACCGCACACACACCTACACCGTCTCGCTGCTCTACCCCGAATATGCTCCGCTGAGCGGCAAGGAAGCACGAGTGGCAGAACAATTCGACAGCCTCATCAACGAAACGATTGACGTTGAGACATTTGTCGGTGTGGAACGCGGCAAGGGATTGCTCGACATCTCCTTCATCCCCATCCGTCGACAAGGCTCGAAATACGAGAAACTCGTCAGCGCACAAATCATCATCAATGCCAAGCAAAACGGAAGGCTCAACGCCCCTAGGCAAGGAGTCGCCAGCGAAGGACGCTATGCCGCCAACTCGAAGCTGGCAAGCGGCAAATGGGTAAAGGTCAGCATCAAGGAGGACGGACTCTATCAGATCTCGCGCGCTTCGCTCAAGAAGATGGGCTTCACCAATCCGGAAAATGTGCATCTCTATGGATACGGCGGTCACTTGTTGCCCGAACTCATCCGCAGAGGCACGCATTACGATGATATGGTCGAAATGCCACTCTACTATAACAACCAGACGGACAGTTGGATATTCTGGGGAAACGGCCTGATTCATTGGAACGGAGACACACGCATCACCAACACCTTTGCACGTCAGGCTTGCTATTTCCTGACGCAAGAGGATGCGCCTTCCACTATGGAAATGCTATCCTTCAACTCCGACCTGCCACGACAAGCGTACAACAGCACCAGAGCACACACGCTTTACGAGAAGGACGAATATGCCTGGTATTCCTTTGGACGTCACCTCTTCGATGGCGAAAACTATGCCAACAGCAACTCCCACAACTACTCCCTCAATGCCACAGATCCCGTCGGCAACGGAAAGCTGAGGATTGTTTTCACCAGTTCCGACGCTTCGACCAACCAGGTTAGTGTCACCATCAATGGCACAGCCGCAAGTTCCTTCAGCGTTCCTCCCATCGCAGATTATATCTATGCCACATCCACCACGAGCGACTATGACCTGACCGACCAAGGTACACCTGCAAAGCTCAGCATAAACCTGCGCTCGCAATCCGGCAAGAAAGCACGTCTGGACTATCTGGCTTACAGTTACGACCGCAAGCTCAGCACCAAGGCAACCGGCTACGTCGATTTCACCCACCCCGGAAATGATGCTGCAACATTCAACATCTCAGGCACCAACGTCAAGGTCATCCGCACAGGCAGTCTGGAAAAGAAGGACGCTTTGGTTCCGGGCACACAAGAAGGTGACACCTATACCATCAATGTGGATAATGGCGGAGAACACTTCGTGGCATTCAACACCACAGCCAACTTCCCCGAACCCACTATCGTTGGAAATATTGAAAACCAGAACCTGCACAGCCTCGACAGCCTCGATATGGTCATCATCATACCGACAAGCGGAAAACTGCTCTCCGAAGCACAACGTCTGGCAGATGCCCATGCACAATACGACGGGATGCATGTAGCCGTAGTCCGTGCAGATCAGATATACAATGAGTTCTCGAGCGGAACACCCGACCCCACGGCCTACCGACTCTTCATGAAGATGCTCTATGACAAAGCAGCCAGCGTAGATGTCGCTCCTCGCTACCTCTTGCTCATGGGCGACTGCGCTTGGGACAACCGCATGCTCTCGGGTGCCTGGAGAAACAGCAATCCGGACGACTTCCTGCTCTGCTACGAAAGCGAAAACAGCTTCAGTGACACAAAGAGCTACGTCATGGAGGACTACTTCGGACTGCTCGACGATGGCGAAGGATACAATCTTTTGCGTGAAAAGAGCGACATAGGCATCGGACGTTTCCCCGTCACGCAAATTGCCGATGCCAAGATCATGGTGGACAAGAGCATTGCCTATATGAGCCACCAGAACACAGGTCCCTGGAAAAACCTCGTTTACATACTGGGTGACGACGGAGACCAGAATGAACACATGAGGTATGCCAACAATGTTGCGGAGAACATCATCTCCAAGTTCCCCGACATGGAAGTGCACAAAATCATGTGGGATGCTTATACACGCGTCAGCTCGGCCAAGAGCAACACCTATCCCGAAGCAGCCAAACAGATCAAGAAGCAAATGAGTGACGGCGCTCTGGTGATGAACTATACCGGCCATGCTGGTGCTCATGCATTCAGCCATGAATACGTGATTCTGCGCGAAGACTTCGAGACCATCAAGAGCACGAGGTTGCCCCTATGGGTGACTTGCGCTTGCGATGTGATGCCCTTCGACTCGAACAACGGCAACATCGGCGAAGCAGCTGTGCTCAACCCCAATGGCGGTGCTCTTGCATTCTATGGCACGGCACGTACCGTCTATGCCAGCCAGAACTACAACATGAACCGCTATTTAATGCAGTACCTCTTCACCAACAGTACCACGAACAACGAGCGCAATCGCATCGGTGACGCAATCCGACTGGCCAAGAACAGTATCATCAGCGACGGACGCGAAGCAGGATACTTGGAGAACAAACTGCAATATGCTTTGCTTGGTGATCCGGCCCTTACTATGGGTAACCCAAAACAGAAAGTTATCATAGACAAGATCAACGATCATGAGGTGAACGGCACAGCCATCCCGCTCAAGGCTGGCGAACGCATAAAGCTCTCAGGACATATCGCACAAGCAGACGGCACTACGATGACCACCTTCAACGGCATCGTCCACACCCGTCTCTTCGACAACAAGGAGACCATTATATGCCGCAACAACGCCGGAGCAGACGAACCCTTCACCTTCACAGACCGAAACGCCATGCTCTACGAGTCGCAGGATAGTGTTCGTGCCGGTCTGTTCTCCGAAGAGTTCATCATTCCTGTCGACATCAACTTCAGTAACGAAGCCGGCCGACTCGTCTTCTATGCGATAGACTCAACCAACGGGATTGAAGCTAACGGCTACAACGAAGACATTCCACTTGGTGGTATTGTGGACAACACTGACTTTGACAAGGATGGGCCTCAGATATACGCTTATCTCAATGATGAAGACTTCCAGAACGGAGGCAAAGTCAACGCCACCCCACTCTTCGTGGCACAACTGAACGACGCCAGCGGTATAAGCACAAGTGGAAACGGCATTGGCCATGACCTCTCGCTATGTATTGACGGCAGAAGCGACATGACATACAACATCAACGAATACTATGCTCATGAGTTCGGCGATTTCACCAAAGGCACAGTCGCCTATAACATTCCGCAACTCGAGAACGGCACGCACAGTCTTACCTTCCGTGCATGGGACGTCCTGAACAACACGAGTCAGACAAGTCTCGACTTTGTTGTAGACGATGGACTTGCAACAAGCATTCTTCGTCTCATGGCAAGTCAAAACCCAGCCGTCACCAGTACGAACTTCATGGTAAGCTACGATTTGCCAGGCAGCAATTGTGATTTCGTTTTCGAGGTCTTCGATTTCTCCGGCAGACGCATCTGGATGCACGAAGAGAACACCGGAAACTCCAGCGGCATATACACCATTACATGGAATCTGACTAACGGAGCTGGGGCAAAAGTCGGCTCAGGTATATATCTTTATCGTTGCAGAGTGAGGTGCGGACAGAGCAATTGGACCTCAAAGACGCAAAAAATTGTGGTTAGGAACAATAAATAAGGCTCCTGCTCAGTTATTATAGAGTATGAAAGCACACAGAATCATCCGCACTTTGTTGCTGCTCGCTTTGTGCAGCACAGAAGTTGTCCTTGCGCAGGACAAGCAGAATATGTTCAATCCCGTCAATACCAGCGTGACTTCTTTGGCCATTGCTCCTGATGCTCGCGCAGGTGCTATGGGCGACATCGGTGTTGCAACCGAGGCAGATGTCTATTCACAGTATTGGAACCCGGCTAAGTATCCGTTCAATATTGCCCGCGCAGGTGTTGGCGTCAGCTACACACCTTGGCTGCGCAAACTGGTGAACGACATCAACCTTGCCAACCTGACGGGCTTTTATCGAATAGGAGACTATAGTGCCGTACATGCATCTTTGCGTTATTTCAGCCTTGGTGAAGTGTACCTCGCAGACATGGACGACATGACCATCAGACCCTATGAGATGGCTATCGACGCAGGTTACAGCCGCATGCTCAGCGAAACGTTCTCCATGGGTGTCAACCTCCGTTTCATCCTTTCCGACATTAAATACGACTATACGGCAGAAAGTAGTGCCGGAAAAGCATTTGCCGCCGATATCGCTCTCTATCGTCTGGGATACTTTATGGCAGGCAATCGCGAGTGCAGCTTCGGCTGGGGTCTCAACATCAGCAATATCGGTTCGAAGATTTCATACGGCGGAAGCGACAACTCGGAGTTCATTCCTACCAATCTTCGTTTGGGTTGCAACTTCACGATTCCCTTCAACGAGTACAACAAGTTCAGCATTGGTGCAGACTTGAACAAGCTTCTTGTGCCCACTTACCCCAAGCAAGATGAGGGAGAGGCAGATAACGACTACGAAGACCGCGTGCAGAAAGACTATTACGACGTGTCCTCCATTGCCGGCATGTTCAAAAGTTTCGGTGATGCTCCTGGCGGTTTCAAGGAAGAGATGCAGGAGATCCAGTGGAGTCTTGGTGCCGAATACACCTACAACGACCGCTTTATGCTGCGTGCAGGTTACCATCACGAGGCCGAGAACAAAGGTAATCGTAAGTACTTTACCGTTGGTGCGGGCTTCCACATGAGTGTCTTCTCCGTTGATGCTTCCTATGTGTTCTCTACGGCACAGACGAATCCTCTGGACCAGACCATGCGTTTCTCGCTTGGCTTTGACCTTGATGGAATGCGCGACCTCTTCGGAAAGATGAGGAGAAGATGAGCAAGATAAGAGTTGGCTTCGGATTTGACGTCCATCAACTTGTTGAGGGACGCGAGCTCTGGCTGGGTGGCATACGTATTGAGCACTCACTCGGACTGCTCGGACATAGTGATGCTGACGTCCTGATTCACGCCATTTGTGATGCTTTGTTGGGTGCCGCCAATATGCGCGACATCGGCTATCATTTCCCCGATAACAGCGAGGCGTTCCATAACATAGACAGCAAAATCCTTTTGCACAAAACGGTGGACCTCATCGCCACCAAAGGTTACAAGGTCGGCAATATTGATGCCACCATTTGTGCTGAGCGGCCAAAGTTGAAGGCATACATTCCCGAGATGCAAAAATGTCTTGCAGAAGTTATGGGAGTCGAAGTTGATGACGTGTCCATCAAGGCTACCACGACAGAAAAGTTGGGCTTTACCGGTCGCGAAGAAGGCATTTCAGCTTACGCAACAGTCCTTATTGAAAAATAGCCCTTTCCCATGAAAGAGCGCATCCAGTACATTGATCTGGCCAAAGGCATCTGCATCTTGCTTGTTGTCGTTGACCATATCTCGAACGAGGGATACTTTTCTGCCGGAGACTATCCGCTGAACGAGATCTTCGAGCAGATGCGTATGCCGCTCTATTTCATCCTTTCCGGTCTGTTCTTCAAGGATTACGCAGGGGGCATCAAGGAGTTCCTGCTGCGCAAAGTCAACAAGATTCTCGTTCCCTACCTCTTCTTCATCTTCCTGTTCAGGGGAGTTGGCTGGCTTGTTCGCTACTACACGAGTTTTGCATCGACGGGTGTCAACATCGACGACATTTGGGGCCCGCTTTGGTTCCTTCGCTGCCTGTTCTTCATGAATGTCATCTTTGCGATCATATACTACGGCATTCGCAGAATCACATCCAACCAGTTGACTCGAGACATCCTGCTGGGCATCTGCATGTTCGCGATTGGCATAGCGGGCTTTCATACAGGCAACCTGCATCTGAACTTCGGTACCGCATTAACCAGCATGCCACTTCTGTGGTCGGGTTTTATCTTGAACAGAAGGCTGAATGTGCTGCAGAAGAGGATTCCCTGGTGGTGGGCAATCGGCTCGGCTGTCGTTCTGTTCATGATGCTGCACTACTTGTACATGGGCGAGAACTACTTTTACAGCAACACTTACAGCAGCCCTTGGCCGATGCTTTATATTGCAGGCTTTTCCGGTTCGCTTGCCATACTTCTGTTGAGTAGCGTTATTCAGCGGATGCCCATCATCTCCTATATCGGACGTTATTCCCTCATTGTGCTTTGCACACACATGGTCATGATCACTCTCCTGGTTGCTCTCCGCCATTTCCTGCCTGAATCTTTCCAACAGACAGGCAGTATGGAGAGTCTCATTTTCCTTGCGCTCACTATCGCTTTCTCCATGTTCTGCTGCTGGTCCCTGAGCAAGTACTTGCCTTGGTTCACAGCCCAAAAGGACTTGATTAAAACAGGTGGTCCGAAAACACAGGCAAGCTAATTTGAAAACGTGACACTGTTAAATCGCAAACGTAACACTATACGTTTGCAATCATGGCACTATATGTTTGCAATCGTAACACTATACGTTTTTACCCCTCACTTTTTCAGTTCAAAAGTCAGACTGTAGGGAGCGTCCTTCTTGGCTGTTCCCAATTGCTTGTTCGGCTTGTCAGACATCTGCAATTGAAGTACTCCTCCAGATGTCAACTCGTTGTAAGTAATGTAATTACGAGTGAGGGACTTGCCGTTCAGACTGCGCTTATCGACATACACATTGTCCTTCGAATTGTCCTTTGCCTCGATGACAAACTGCTTCCCGTTCTCCATCGTGATGGTTGCCTTACGGAAAATCGGGCTGCCAAGCACATACTGGTCTGTTCCTGGGGTTACTGCATAAAGTCCCAGAGCAGAAAGGACATACCATGAACTCATGCCACCCTGGTCCTCATCACCTGGGAAACCGTCTGGCGTGCTATGGTAAAGGCGCTCCATAATCTGCCGAACCCAGTACTGAGTCTTCCATGGCTGGCCCGCATAACTGTAGAGATAAGGCATGTGCTGAATGGGTTGATTGCCGTGAGCATACTGTCCCATACCCGCTATCTCCATCTCCGTCATCTCGTGTATCTTGCCGCCATACCAGCCTGGCTTAACCGTACTTGGCTGCGAAAAGACACTATCCATCTTCTCCACAAAGGCTTCATCGGAGCCGAAGAGTTCGATAAGACCCTGCACATCGTGGAAAACGCTCCAGATATAGTGCCAGGCATTACCCTCGGTATACGGTCCGCCCCAAACAAGCGGGTCGAAAGGCTCCACACTCCACTTGCCATCCTTACCTCTTCCCCTAAAGAACTTCGTCTCGGGATCCCAGAGATTCAAGTAGTTATGGAGCACTCTTTCGAATATCTTCTCGTAGAAAGTGTTGCCACAACTGCGGGCAAGAGTCCAAGCGCACCAGTCGTCATAAGCATACTCTAGCGTTTGTGTCACGCTTCCGTGAGATTCTGGGAAAGTGACATAACCGAGTTGCCAATACTCTTTCCAACCGGCTCGTCCATTCGCGCCACCCATCGGTCCTTTGTTCATGGCCTCATGAGCATAAGCCGCCAACGCGGAATCAGGGTCGAAAGAACGTATCCCCTTTGCCCACGCATCTGCCAAAAGCGAGATACTATGGTTGCCACACATGCCTCCAGTTTCACCTGGGCAAGACCACGCAGGCAGCCATCCGAACTGCTTTTGTGCGTCAAGAAGAGCCTGCATGTATTGTCCTTGTTGAGTTGGATGCAGGATATTTGTCAAAGGAAACTGGCTGCGGAATGTATCCCAAAAGCCGTTGTCAGTCAGCATATAACCCTCGTGAATCTTTCCATCGTAGGGACTATAATAATAAGGTGTGCCATCCGACCTGATTTCATAGAACTTGCGTGAGAACAGATTTGCCCTGAACAGACAACTATAAAAGGTTCGCATCTGTTCTTCGCTGCCTCCTTCCACTCGGATGCGGTTCAGCAGGGCGTTCCACGTCTCGAAGCCTCGCTTCTTTGTCTGTTCCAAGTTCTTGTCTGCACCCAGTTCCGAGCGCCAGTTCTGCCAGGCTTGTTCCTCGGAAATATAGCTTGAAGCAGCCCTCGCCTGCACCTTACTGCCCGGCTTAAACTTGAGGTAACAGCCGAAACGCTTGCCTTGGCCGTCTTTTTTATGCGGGAAAGTCTGTTTGTTCTCCCCTTCCCATGTGCCGTAATCGAGTATCGGCTGGTCGAACTGAACCACGAAATAGCAGCGGAAGTTCTCGCTATGATTGACGAAACGCTGGTTGTTGACCCAGCCCGTCACTTGTCTTTTCTCCTGATTCACATGGATTTCCGACTCGGCGGTATAGCCGTCGATAATCAGGAAAGCATCCTGTTTCTTGGGATACGAAAAGCGAAGATGCACACCTCTCTCTGTAGGAGCCATTTCAGTACGGATGCCGTTGTCGAAAGTGACACTGTAGTAATGAGGTTGTCCGACCTCCTTGCAATGGCAGAAACGCGCGCCTCGCTTATCGGGATCGACCTCCAAGTTGCCCGTTTCAGGGAAGAAAGTATAGACAGCATAATCGCTTACCCAAGGCGAAGGCTGATGGCTTTGGCCAAATCCCCTGATTTGATCCGACTCGTATAGGTACTTAAAACCCTCGCCGTTCGGTCCCGTCTGGGGCGTCCACATGTGTTGGGCATACGGCATAGCCGTAGCAGGGAAGGTGTTGCCGTGTGAGAGGCCGAAGTTTGAAAGCGTGCCCTGCAGCGTATTAACGTACTGAACCAGATTGGGTTGGCTTGCCGCATTAACCGACAAAGCACAGAGCAAGAACCCACAGAGGGAGGAGTACAATCTCATTATCTACCAAGTTTTACTTTATCAACACTTTTCTTCCATTAGTGATAACGATGCCCTTGTAGTCTTTTCTCACGCGTTGGCCAGCGAGGTTATAGGTTGCGCCATCCTCTTTCGAAGCGGAAACGAGGCTGATGCCATCGGGATCTACGCCAGGAGTGAACGTCACCTTGTAGTTGTTGTCATAACCATAGTTGCTGATACCATTGGCATATTTGTATTTGTTGCCGTTCGCGTCGCCTCCGTCGGAAAAGAATTCGAGGGTCTTTGCCACGTTCTGATTGAGCCATTCGCTCGCGATAAACTCTTTTCCTTCACCCCAGTCGAGCACCCAATGCCCACCACCTTGGTTCTCCATGGGAATCCAATCCCATGCCGTATCGTCGTGCTGCCAGCCATCAGCCGTATTGTAGATGGTCGAGCAGAAGCCCATATAGGTCAGCGATTCACTTGATTCGACTTCGACTCGCATGACTTTAATGGAAGAAGTCAGTCCCTCGATAGCATGAATCTCCCAGCCCTCGGATGGGAACGACTCGGTGAAGACCTCGCCATCGCAGCTTACAGTGAGCGTCATGCTGAGGATGCCGTCGCCACCACCGCCGCTGCCAGTCGTAAAGCTAACCTTATAATCCTGTCCTTCATTATCGTAAATAATACCGTTCCCTTGCCTGTCCACTGCCGTGACATAGAACTGGAAGGTCTTTGACTTGTCGTTATTGATCCATTCATCCTCTACAATCTCGTATCCTTCTTTATCGAAATCGAGCAGCCAATACCCGTTGTCCGATTGAGTTAAAGGCATTGAACGCCATTCATCGCCACCAGTCGGACCGCCATTCTCCGTGTTGTACATCGTGCCGACTACGTTCACGCTTTGCACACCTTCTGAGGTCCAGACCTCTGCCTTCATTATCTTCAGGGAGGTTGTCTGTCCTTCGAGGTTCAGCGTCGGCATGTTCTCGTGTTCGAAATACACTTCATAAGGCTCGCCGCCGTTGTGTTTGAGCGTCAATATCACGCTGTATATCTCATCCTGAACCACGTTTTCCGTGAGGGTGAACCTGAACTTGCTGCTTTCTTTATTCTTACCCAAAAAGAAGTATTCCTCGCCGACTACAACCTGATAATTCACCTCGAGGACATAGTCCTTGTTGGGTTCCAGGCCATTTGTCACGTTAATTCCCATCATGTCGGTATAGCAGAACATCTTGTTGCCTTCCTCATTGTCGAGATAAGTAGCATCTATTCTGTTCCAGCCACCTTCCGGCTCTTGCCCTTCTTCATAGATTCTGTACTGAAGACTCACATCGTTCGTCTTCACACCATCAGCCGTATAGAACTGCAAAGCGAACTGTTCGATGCAGAGCGAACTGAGTTCTCCAAGCTGATCCTCAGGTACGCGATCTCCGGCACCATTGAAATTATACTCTTTATACGAGTCATCGAGGCTGAAAGTCAAGCCTGCAGTAATTCCGTCGAGGAACTTAATCTTCCAATCACCGCCTTCGCCTGTGGAGAAGGTCACTTTGTAGTTCGCTCCGCCATTGTTGTAGAAGACCTGATTTCCCGAGTCGCTCGTGCCCTGAACATAGAACTCGAAGGTCTTCGTCTTATTCTGGTTGAGCCATTTCTCCTCGACAAGCTCAATGCCCTCGCCCATGTCGAGCTCCCATTTGCCGTTGCTTAAGTTCTGAAGAGGGAAGCTGCGCCACTCGTCAGGGTTAGACTGACCACCCTCCGAAGTACTGTACATTGTCCCCGTAAAATGTATATCCGAAACCGATTCTTCTGCCTCAACCTCCACTTTTACGATAATTAATGAGGTAGTACGCTCGTCTGTCAGGTCAACAGGGGAGAAGTTCTCGGCAGGGATATCTTGCGTAAAGGCTTCTTCACCATTGTATCTGATGGTTAAGGTCAAGTTCTTGATGCCTCCCGATGAGCTCGAACCGCCGCCTTTCACAAAGAGTACTTTGTAATCTTGCCCACCATTATTGTAATAGATAGCATTGCCTGAGCCGTCTTGAGCCTGCACAAAGAACTGGAAGGTTCTGGGAGCAGGCCCCATCTCACTATCAATAAGGTCTGGAGCTTCATCGCCAAAGTCGAGCACCCAAGTGTTCCCTTGTCGGGGCAAATCAAAGGTGCGCCAATCATCATCAGGCTGCAAACCTTTTTCTGTCTTGTACATCGTTGCCTTGAAGACAACGTTGCTTACTGTGCCAGAGGTCTGCACCTCAACCCTTTTAATACGGATAGAGGTTGTAGATTCATCGGTCAAGTCCAAGTCAGGCCAGCCCTCAGCAGGGAATGAGACTTCACGGAACTCTCCGCCATTATGGCTGATAGTGAGCTTCATACTCGTGATTTCATCGGCCTTTGCACTCCAAGCGAATGCGAAGAGCGCCATAAAAAGGGTAAGAATTCTTGCTTTCATATGCTTTAAGGTCTAGTGTTTTGTCAAATTATTCTAGCCACAAAGATACGAAGAAAATGATAACATCCAACTTTTTATTTAGGAAAAAAACAAAAACGCGTGCCTTTTCATTTGACTTGACGCGGGACAATAAAAAACAAAGCGTGCCGAGTCTCTCAACTCGGCACGTTAAGTTGGCCAACATCACACGTGAAGTTTGCAAAGTTCACGTGTGAAGTTTAGCATTTTCACACGTGAACTTTTCGAGTATATTACGCCGCTTGAAAATCAGCAGCTTAGGAAACGAGCTTTCCTTACTTGATATTCGGCTCCTCGAGGCCCAGACCTTTCTTCTTGTCGACCATCTTCAGCACGAATCCAAGCAAAAGAGCTGCTACGCCGAGGCTGGCCAACATAACAAGCGGAGCTGTGTAGTTGAACTGAGTCGGGTCGGTAACTCCAGGATTTGTCTTGTCCAGAACCTTGCCGATAAGCAATGGGAAGAGCCAAAGACCTATGTTCTGAATCCAGAAGATGAGTGCGTAAGCGGAACCTATCACCTTGGCATCCACCAGCTTAGGCACGCTTGGCCACAACGATGCAGGCACCAGAGAGAACGAAGAACCTAGCACAAGAATGGTGATGTAGGCAATCGCAATACCTCCGATGGCTGAGCCCTTGAACAAAGGCAACACGAAGGCAAAGGTCAGATGACAGAAGATGAGGAGCAACGAACCCAAGATCAGCATCGTAGCTGCCTTTCCTTTGTGGTCAACATAGCTGCCCAAAATTGGAGTGATGAGCACGGCCAGGAGTGGGAAGACCGCGAAGATGCTCTCGGCACTCTGCCTCATGTAACCCATATAACAATAGGTAACGAGGGCTATGATGCTGACGCAAAGCAGGCCGTACTTGGCTCCGGCTTTCTTCTGGAAGTTGCTTGCAAAACCAGTTGCAGCTACAAAAAGCATGATGAGGTACTGAACGATGGTCACATCAGGCTTTGCCCAGAAGGAATTAGCATCGGGTGCCACGAGTGTGAGGTTGCACTGAAGCATGTTCACGGCATACTTCTGGAAGGGGAAGATTGCGCTATAGTAAAGCACACAAAGCAGGGCAACAAGCCAGAAGCCACTCGAGGTAAGGATTTGTCCCAAGTCGCTAATCTTGAAGGGGTCATCCTTCTCCTCTGCCTCACCAGTCTGCGCGTCGAGTTTCCTGTCCATAAAGAAGTAAACGATACTCATGATGAGGGCAATACACATCAGCACTACGCCAAAAGCAACCGAGCGAGAAACACTGACTTGACCTCCCAAACGAGCAAAGAAAGGCGAGAAAATCATGCAAGTTGCCACGCCAAGACGGGCCAGAGCCATCTCCGAACCCATTGCCAAAGCCATTTCTCTTCCCTTGAACCACTTGACGATACCACGACTGACGGTAATGCCGGCCATCACCACACCACAT
>JAGCFN010000071.1 GCA_017650085.1 Bacteroidaceae bacterium
ATTCTTGTTCATCGTTGCAATACTTTGCGAGAGCTTTCGTTTTACGATGCAAAGTTACGAAAAAAAGGGGATGATTGCAAAGAAAAAGTAGTTTTCTTTGATTTCATTCTGTTTGTTCGAGTTCATCAAAAAGCAGTCGTTAGCAAACGAGGTTAAGGTCGTTGTAAAACGTCACACTTTATGATTGCAATCGTCGCACTATACAAATGCAATCGTCGCACTATACAAATGCAATCGTCGCACTATACAAATGCAATCGTCGCCTTAGTCATTTTCAAACGCATCCTGATGGACTGATTTCAGGAGCCTGTTTTGATGACGAAAAGCTTGTCGTTTCTGCGGACTTTCGTCTCGAGAGGAATACTGATGTGCCAGCCTTGCTGAGCCGTCTCGACGGGCTTCAGGTCGTAACGGATCTCGCTTGCTTTTGCCCGCAAAGCTCCTGTAGTGGGGCCTGTGACGAGGATTTCGTCGCCAACACTCAGTTCGCAAGCCTCGATCTTGAACTCCGCAACTTGCAACTTCGAGTAGTATCTGACCGCTTTTCCGCAATAAACCTTTCGCTCAGTTGCTTTCGAACCGTGACAATCGTTCCATTCCGCAATCGTCTTCCCCAAGTAGTATCCGTCCCAAAAACCGCGATTGAAGACGCGAGCCAAACGTTCGTCCCATTCTTCCAGCTTTTCGAGGAAGACTTTTTGCCCTTGATTGGGGTCCGAAAGTGTATCGATTGCCTCTCGATAACATCTTACAACTGTATCGACATATTCAGGTCCGCGAGCCCTTCCCTCTATCTTGAAGACGCGAACTCCCGCATCTATCATTTTATCGATGAAATGGATGGTTTTTAAGTCTTTTGGGGACATAATGTACTTATTCTCGATGTCGAGTTCCGTACCCGTTTCCACATCTTGAACCGTATAGCGTCTTCTGCACAATTGCATGCATTCACCCCTGTTGGCAGAGCGTCCCCAATTGCTCTGGCTCAAGTAGCATTTTCCACTAATCGCCATGCAGAGAGCTCCGTGACAGAACATTTCGATGCGTACTTTCTTGCCGCTAGGTCCGCAGATATTCTCAGCCTCGATGGCTTGGTGGATTGCCTTCACTTGGTCCATATTCAGTTCGCGAGCCAGGACAACTACGTCTGCAAATTGCGAGTAAAAACGGAGTGCCTCCACATTACTGATGTTAAGTTGGGTGCTGAGGTGCACCTCTTGCCCCACTTCCCTACAGTAAAGCATCACAGCCACATCACTAGCAATAACCGCGCTAATGCCCGCTTCGTGAGCTGCATCTATGATTTGACGCATCAGTTCGAGGTCTTCTCCGTAGATGATGGTGTTGACCGTGAGGTAACTCTTAATGCCGAATCGGCGAGTTTCCTCAGCTATCCGATGCAAGTCAACGATAGAGAACGTGCTTGCAGAATGGGCTCGCATGTTCAGATTCTCTATGCCGAAGTACACGCTGTCAGCCCCCGCTCGAATGGCTGCTGCAAGGCATTCGGGCGAACCTACTGGCGCCATTATCTCCAAGTCATGATTCATAAGTCGCAATTCATATTTATGGCTGCAAAGATACAACTTTTTAAAAGATTCCACAAAATAATGAAATGTGAATTATGAATTATGAAGAAATTGTTGTACCTTTGCAGCCGCAAAAACAAAATGTGGATAGATTTGGGCTGCTTGCAACCACAGTAAAAAATGCTAAAAGGAGGATGAACACCTGTCACCTCGCGCATTTGTGCCCGACTTCTTTCCCCATACATTATTAATTATATTAAAAAATTAATTCTACTATGGGTTATCTGTTTACATCGGAGTCCGTCTCCGAAGGCCATCCTGATAAAGTGGCCGATCAAATCAGTGATGCAGTATTGGACAAACTGCTTGCCTTCGATCCTGACTCGAAGGTCGCTTGCGAAACACTCGTTACAACTGGCCAAGTTGTCCTTGCTGGAGAAATCAAGACGAAAGCCTACGTCGACCTGCAACGTATTGCTCGAGAGGTGATAAACCGTATCGGCTACACCAAGAGCGAGTATATGTTCGAGGGAAACAGCTGTGGAGTTTTGTCTGCCATACATGAACAAAGTGACGACATCAACAGGGGAGTTGACCGTTCAGACCGTGCTTCGCAAGGTGCCGGAGATCAGGGAATGATGTTCGGTTACGCTACAAACGAGACGGAGAACTACATGCCTCTCAGTCTCGACCTTGCCCATCGTCTCCTGCAAACGCTAGCCGAGATTCGTCGCGAAGGCAAGGTCATGACCTATCTTCGCCCAGATGCTAAGAGTCAAGTCACTATCGAATATAGCGACGAAGGCATTCCCCAGCGCATCGATACCATTGTGGTAAGCACACAACACGATGAGTTCGATTCGGATGAGGCTATGCAAAAGCGCATTTCTGACGACGTGAAAGGCATCCTCATCCCAAGAATGCTTGACGGCATAGGCTCTGACAGAATACGAAGCCTCTTTGATGACAAGATCAAATACTATGTCAATCCGACTGGAAAGTTTGTGATTGGCGGCCCTCACGGCGATACAGGATTGACAGGACGAAAGATTATTGTTGATACTTATGGCGGCAAAGGTGCTCATGGAGGTGGTGCTTTCAGCGGAAAAGACCCTTCGAAAGTCGACCGTTCGGCTGCTTATGCAGCTCGTCACATCGCTAAGAATATGGTGGCGGCAGGTGTTGCAGACGAAATGTTGGTACAACTCAGCTATGCAATTGGTGTGGCAGAACCCGTCAGCATCTACGTCGATACTTACGGAAAGAGTCATGTTGATATGACTGATGGCGAGATAGCAGAGAAGATAAAGGACATCTTCACACTCACTCCCTATGCCATCGAGCAACGACTCAAACTGCGTAATCCCATCTATGAGGAGACTGCGGCATACGGTCATATGGGTCGTGAGCCTCAAATAGTTACGAAGCGTTTCGAGTCTCTCTATCGCGACACGAAAGAGGTGACTGTGGAACTCTTCACTTGGGAAAAGCTGGATTATGTGGAAAAGATAAAGAAATGTTTCTCTTTATAACGCTATGAATAAGGATAAAAAGATAGCCGTCTATTGTGCAAGCAGCACTCAGATAGAGGATTGCTACTTTCAGGATGCACGAAAGCTTGGTCAATTGATGGCAGAACAAAACATAACTCTCGTAAATGGGGCAGGCAACATGGGTCTCATGGCTGAGAGTGCGAACGGATGCCTCAAGAATGGAGGCAAGGCGATAGGTGTCATCCCTACCTTTATGATAAAGGAAGGATGGTGCCACAACAGTATGACGGAAATCATCGAGACTGCCGATATGCACGAACGTCAAGCAAAGATGGCAGAGATAACTGATGGTGGAATCTTTCTTCCAGGTGGTTGTGGAACCTTCGCTGAAATGATGGAGTTGATTACGTGGAAGCAGTTGGGCATCTATCTCAAACCCATCATTCTGCTCAACACAAATGGTTATTACGATTCGTTGCTGAACACTCTGAATCAAGCGGTTAGCCAAAACTTCATGCGACCTGTTCATGCTGACATCTGGAAGGTGGCTCCTACACCAGAAGAGGCATTGAGGATGGCTCTCGAAACACCTCTTTGGGACACAAGTATACGCCGTTTCGCCAAGATATGAACGAAGTCGATACGCTTTGTTTGCCTGACTCTTCTGTGTTGCAAGACACGATTGTCGAGCGCTTGATCCCTTATGATGACGGAGGTCTGGCTAAGGGCGATAGTGTATTGCACACAGAAGTTCCCTACAAACCTTTCGGCTTTTGGGCAACAGAGACGCCCTTTCGCATTCGTCATAACGAGTGGAGCGGATTGCTATTGCTGGTTTGTTTCTTTCTTGCGGCAAGTTTGGTTTTGCGACTCAAGAAGAGATTCAAGGAGTTGTTGCGAGACATTTTCCTCCCTCTTCCAGGCAAGGAAAACGAACTTCTGGTGGATGATCCGCTCAGATATTCAACTCGTCTGATTGCCGTCTTCTTGCTCTCGATTACGGCTACAATGGTGACTTTCACTTACACTCAGCATGAAGTTGCCTACTATCCGTTTTTCGAGACCCCTTATCTCCTTTTTGGAGCCATTTTCCTATTGTGGATACTCTATTTCCTGGCAAAGAGAATGATGATCAGTTTCGTGAATTGGGTGTTCTTCCAGAAGAAAAAAATCTTTACAATGCAACGTGCTTATACATTCCTTTATGTGGTGGAGGCGATGCTTTCCCTCGTCTTGGCGATGGTGGTTGTGTATTTGCCTGTTCCTCATGAAAATGTGCTTCTTATGGCGCTAGGTCTCATTGTTTTGGTCAAGATATTGCTACTTTTTAAGACATATAAGATATTTTTTCCAAAATTGTATGGCACTTTGCATTTAATTGTGTACTTTTGCACACTCGAACTGATACCCCTGCTTGTCATTCGACAGGTTTTGACCTATGCAGACTATCTTTACGGGATAAAATTATAGCAGAAAAATTACGACAAACGATGATTAAGAAGATACTCATCTCGCAGCCAGAGCCTACCTCGGCAAACTCTCCTTACTACGACATAGCCAAGCGTTACAATGTGGAGATCGTGTTCCGTCCGTTCATCAAGGTAGAGCCTCTCACTCCAAAGGAGTTTCGTGCACAGAAGATCTCCATTTTGGAGCACACCGCTATCGTATTTACTTCGCGCCTTTCCATTGACAATTTCTTCCTTCTTGCCAAGGAGATGCGCATTCCCATCCCTGAGAACATGAAGTATTTCTGCATTACAGAGACGGTGGCTCAGTACATACAAAAGTATGTTCAATACCGCAAGCGTAAGGTTTTCTTTGGCACCACAGGCAAGATTGACGACTTGGTTCCGCTCATGGTCAAGCACAAGTCCGAGCGTTACTTCATTCCCCTGAGTGATGTTCACAACCCTGTGTTTGGCGAACTGCTTGACAGCAAGAACGTTAAGCACTCTGATGCTGTGATGTATCGCACGGTAAGTAACGACTTCAAGGAGGGCGAGCCGTTCGACTACGACATGCTGATCTTCTTCAGTCCCAGCGGAGTCCAGTCGTTGAAGAAGAATTTTCCGAAGTTCAAGCAGGGCGATATCGTGATTGGCACCCTTGGTCCTTCCACCGCGAAAGCTGTTCGTGATGCAGGTTTGCGACTCGACATCGAAGCTCCCTCACCTCAATATCCCAGCATTTCGGCAGCCATCGACGACCATCTGCGAAAGGCAAATGGCTAATGTCGGCTTACACACCCTAAGGAAAGAAGAGCGACTTTGTAGTCGAAAGGCTTTGGAGGAGCTTTTCAGCGGCAGTCATCAATCGGTTTCTGCCTTTCCGCTTCGTGCAGTTTATATGGCTAACGAAGTTGGGTTGACGCGTATAATGGTCTCTGTCTCAAAGCGTTATTTCAAGAGAGCGGTCAAGAGGAATCGCATCAAAAGGCAGATTCGCGAGGCTTATCGCATGCAAAAAGATTTGCTTCAGCCTTTGAATGGAGGCCTCGATATTGCTTTCCTTTGGACTTCCAACGAGGAATTGCCGACTGAGAAGGTGTTCCAAAAGGTTCAAACCATATTGCAAAGAATCCATGAAAACGTCGAGTCTGTGGTATAATCCGATTAAACTGCTGAATTGGTTGCTCATCATGTTTGTCCGAATCTATCAGCGGTTCATTTCGCCTCTGACGCCTCCATCGTGCAGATTCACACCTACTTGCAGCCAATATGCAGTAGAGGCTTTGCAAAAGTACGGCCCTTTCAAGGGATTGTGGCTGGCTGTGAAACGCTTGCTCCGATGCCATCCTTGGGGTGGAAGCGGGTATGATCCTGTGCCTTGAAAGCCTATAGGAATCGGAGACTCAGGCTGAAGGAAAAAGAAGGGATAAGGTCGTTGTAAAACGTCACACTAGTAAAATGCAAACTTGACACTAGTAAATCGCAAACGTAACACTATACGATTTCAAACGCTCCTGCCTGTATAAACGAAGATGATGAATTATATCGATTTCCATACCCACCAAGTACCTGCAGATCAGGATGTTGTGGCCGTCGTTGATGGTCGCGACACTTGGGGCATTCACCCTTGGAAAGCGGATGAGGAGCTTGTCGTTCCTGACCTTTCTGGCAAGCTTGCGATAGGGGAATGTGGGCTTGATGGCTTGCGAGGACCTTCGATGGAAAGGCAAGAGGAAGTATTCCTCCAACAAATCAAGCTGAGCGAGGAGTTGGAGAAGCCTCTCATCATCCATTGTGTGAAAGCTTTCGATCAGATTCTTCGACTTCGTAAGGAGTTGAAACCCAAGCAGTCGTGGATGCTTCACGGCTTTCGAGGCAAGCCTCAGCAATTGCATTCTCTCCTTGATGCAGGCTTCTTTGTCGGCTTTGGCTACCAGCATAATGAGGAGAGTTTGCGTGCTTGCCCAATCGAGAGGATGTTGCTCGAAACTGATGCCGACGAGGGACATCCTATCTGCGAATTATATAATAATGTGGCAGGAAAAAGGGGGCTCGAAACGACTACTTTGTGCGAATTGATGGCCGAAAACTATCGCACTTTTTATAAAAACGAGCCTATTCGAACGTAAATAAACATTGATGTGTGTTAAAAAGACTTACAAAGGGTACAATTCTCCATTTTTTTTTGTAACTTTGTGCGCAAAATATAAACTTACACATCATGGATTTCAATAGAATGACCGCTGCCGAAGCGGCAGCTCTTGTCCAAAATGGACAAACTATCGGCCTGAGTGGTTTTACTCCAGCAGGCGTCGCGAAATGTACTCCAGCAGAGATTGCGAAGAAAGCAGTCGCAGAACACGAGGTTGGACGACCTTTCAAAATCAGTATTTTCACAGGTGCCAGTACGGGCCAAAGTTGCGACGGCGACCTCTCGAACGCTCTTGCAATTGACTTCCGCGCACCCTATACCACCAATCCTGACTTCCGCAAGAATGTCAACAACAACACTCTGAACTATTCCGACCTGAACCTCTCGAATATGGCAACCCAGATTCGTCAGGGCTATCTCGGTCAGGTGAATTGGGCCATCATTGAGGCTTGCGCAATAGAGAAAGTGGGAAACAAGGCCCACATCTATCTTACGGCTGCTGGCGGCATCAGTCCTACAGTTTGTCGTCTCGCTACTGAAGGCATCATTGTGGAGCTTAACGCATTCCACAGCCCCAACAGTAAGGGCATTCACGATGTTTATGAGATAGAGGACCATCCTTTCCGCACACCCATCATGATTACCAAAGCGAGCGATCGTATCGGCAAACCTTACATCGAAGTGGATGCCGACAGAATCGTTGGAGTTGTGGAATGTAACGTTCCTGATGAGGC
>JAGCFN010000072.1 GCA_017650085.1 Bacteroidaceae bacterium
CTTTCTGTTTATCAAGAAATACATCAATCATGTTCACCTATATAATATATACAATAATTGGAGCTACACTTGTCCTTGTCGGAGCCGATAAACTGACAGACGGAGGCGTAGGATTGGCTGAACGCTTCGGAATATCCGAGATGGTCATCGGTCTGACAATAGTAGCTTTCGGAACATCGCTCCCTGAATTCATTGTAAGCTTTCTTGCAAGCATTTCGAACGACACTGCAGCCACAGCACTCAGCGTAAGCAACATCGTTGGCAGCAACCTTTTCAACGTAATGGTCATAGCTGGAGCATCAGCAGCACTTTCCCCTATCATCATATCCAGAGCCACCGTTCAGAAGGATATCCCGCTGTGCATACTGGCAAGCATCATCTTAACGTCTCTGGCTCTTGACACATTGTTTTCCGACTACGGAACCAACAAACTGACACGAAGCGACGGAATCGTTCTGCTCGGTTTCTTCAGCATATTCATGGCTTACTCGTTCAGTCTGGCAAAACAGAAAGAGAGTAAAAGTTCTACAAATCAAATGTCAACTATGCGCATTACTCTATTTATCATTTTGGGACTTGTTGCATTGATAGGTGGCGGAGAACTCTTTGTCAAAGGAGCATGTGGAATAGCCAGGTCTGTTGGCGTGAGCGAGGCTGTCATTGGACTGACACTCGTTGCTGGTGGAACCAGTCTTCCCGAATTTGCTACAAGCATAGTAGCTGCTCGAAAAGGTCAAAGCGCACTAGCAATCGGGAATGTCATAGGCAGCAACATCTTCAACATTTTCTTCATTCTGGGTGTATGTGCAACAGTTAAGCCTTTGGTCGTAACAGGACTTACAACACTCGATTTCGCTTTTCTCACTGCTAGTGCCCTACTCTTCTGGTTGTTCTCGCGAAGTAGCTACAAGTTGTCGCGTTTAGAAGGAACAATTATGATATTGGTATATGCATTATATATATGTTGGCTCATAATGTCTAAAAGCGCAAATATCTAGAAATAATGGTAAATATTTTTCAGTCGAAATAATATTTTCTGCGAAATTGGTAAACTTTCAGCCAATTTGTGTAATGCCTATATTAGATAATGTGTGTAATTTTGCAGCGACAATTCAAATTGAGCAAATGAGACAGATTCTTTCATTCTTAGCAACGATGTTGCTCTTCTTCTGTTCAACTCACGGAAAAATCATGGCACAGAATATGCAACAGAATATGTACATCACAATCGGCGAACAGACTGAGAGTGTGACTCTCGTTGAGAACACCGCAACGAAAGCGTTAATGGAAAGGCTGAAGCAAGCTCCTGTCACAGTAAAGCTCAACAGCAGTGGCGGTTTCGAGATTTGGGGCTCGCTTGGCTTCTCATTGCCCACAAGCAATCAGCAAATCAATGCCCAGCCTGGAGATGTCATCCTCTACAACGGCAGCAACATCTGCATCTTCTACGGCACGAACTCGTGGAGCTACACACGTCTGGGCAAGATTGACGGTCTGAACGAGAGCGAACTTCACTCGTTCCTCAGGGCTGGCGAGAGCAATATCAGCGTCACATTGTCGCTCTCTTCTGGCGAGACAAGCCTCACCCCTAACCCCTCTACTGAAGGAGATGGGAACATCTACTCGCTGAGCGGTCAAAGAGTGGTGAAACCATCACATGGCATCTATATCAAAAACAACAAAAAGGTAAAGTTATGAAGAAGGTTATAGTTATTTCCACGAGCCTGCGACGTGGCTCAAACAGCGACATGCTCGCTGACAAGTTCGTTGAAGGTGCTAAAGCAGCAGGGAACGATGTCGAGAAGATATCGCTCACAGGCAAGGACATTCAGTTCTGCAAAGGCTGCTTGGGTTGTCAAAAACTTGGACGTTGTGTCATCAATGACGACGCGAACGAGATCATGGCTAAGGTACTGAAAGCCGACGTCGTTTGTTGGGCAACACCTATTTATTATTATGAGATGAGCGGACAGATGAAGACACTCATCGATCGCATGAATGCAATGTACGAACAGGACTATCAGTTCCGCGATGTCTATCTTCTGACAACTGCTGCAGAAGACGAAACCGAGACGCCCAAACGAGCAGAGATTGGCTTGACTGGCTGGATAGATTGTTATCCCAAGAGCCGTTTGGCAGGCACACTCTTCTGTGGCGGTGTGAATGATGCTCGCAAGATTGAAGGAAACCCCAAACTGCATGAAGCATTCGAATTAGGGAAGAAGATATGAAAAAAAACATATTAGCCGCAATCCTGCTGAGTGGGATGCTCGCAGGATGCACAAACAAAATAGAAGAGAAGATGACACCATTAAATCTGACACAGCAGTGGGACAAAGTGTTCCTGCTGAGCGAGAACGTAAGCCACTGCAAAGTGACATTCGAAACACAATTCGGGCTGACACTTGCAGCAGACCTTTTTACACCAAAGGATGCTGAGGGAAAGCTTGCAGCTATTGCTGTTTCTGGTCCTTTTGGTGCCACAAAGGAACAGTCAAGTGGTCTCTATGCGATGAAGATGGCCGAGCGTGGCTTTGTTGCGTTGGCTTTCGATCCGTCATATACAGGTGAAAGCAGTGGTGAACCGCGTCGTACAGCCTCGCCTGACATCAATACTGAAGACTTCATGGCTGCTGTCGATTTCCTGTCGAAACAGGAAAATGTAGATGCAGACCGTATTGGCATCATCGGCATCTGCGGCTGGGGTGGTATTGCTCTGAATGCTGCAGCAACAGATACACGTATCAAGGCTACAGTTGCCTCGACGATGTATGATATGACTCGCGTCAGCGGAAACGGATACTACGACAGCGAGGACAAGGAGGAGTCACGCCATGCTGCACGTGAGGCTCTTGCCAAACAACGTCTCTCCGACCCAATGGCGATGGCTGGTGGAGTCATTGATCCCCTACCCGACGATGCACCTCAGTTCGTGAAGGACTACTACGATTATTACAAGACCAATCGTGGTTATCACGTTCGCAGCGGCAATTCTAACGATGGATGGCGTGTCATCGGTACACAGGCCTATTCGAACAGTCGTTTCCTCTACTACATCAACGAGATTCGCTCTGCAGTCCTCGTGATGCACGGCGAGAAAGCCCATTCGCGTTACTTCGGCGAGGCTGCCTATAAATATATGATGGAAGGCAAAGCAGAAGGCTACAACACTGTTGGCAAACCTAATCCTTGTCCTGAAAACAAGCAGCTGCTCATCATCCCCGATGCTTCTCACTGCGACCTCTACGACGGAGGCTATACAGAACTGAAGGGACAAGGTCAACCGAAGAACATGATTCCTTGGGACACATTGGCCGAATTCTTCGCTCAGAATCTGAAATGAACCCATGAAACGATTGCAGGTAACCATTATAACAATCATATTGACCGCAAGCTCATTTGCTCAAGACATGTTAGTACGTATCAGCGAAATAGAGGTCTATCCGCAGTACCTGAAGGAGTACTTGGCGTTTGCCAACGAGGTGGACCGTTTGAGTATGGAACGCGAGCCTGGCGTCGTTTGTCTGTTCCCCATGCAAAGTGCTGAGGACTCCACACAGATTCGCATCCTCGAAATCTATGCTTCTCAGGAAGCGTACCAGAGTCATATCCAGTCGGCCCATTTCCAGAAGTACAAGCAGGGCACGCTCCACATGGTGAAGAACCTGAACTTGCCAGATATGATTCCACTCGACCCCGAAACGATGAAACAGATATTCATAAAAAGACAGAGCATGACAACGAACCAGCAGACATTCGAGGCCTTGAACTCCGCTTGGCCTAAAGGCGAACCCAACCCTTATGGCAAATATTTCACTGGGCAGAGTTATCTTGCTGATGTCGGCGGAGGTGTGATGAATGTCACCTTCGAGCCTCGTTGCCGCAACAACTGGCACGTCCATCACGGACAAGTGCAGGTGCTGATATGCGTTGCCGGTCGTGGTTGGTATCAGGAATGGGGCAAGGAAGCTGTTCCGATGACTCCAGGCACCGTCATTGCCATTCCCGCCGAAGCAAAGCATTGGCACGGAGCTGCTAAAGACGCGTGGTTCCAACACCTCACCTATCATCGTGATGTGCAGGATGGAGCCTCGAACGAGTGGCTCGAGCCTGTGTCCGACGAGATTTACGACAGGTTGAAGTAAGCGGAACGACTGCGATTACTTTGTTTGGATTGTGGTCGAGGCTGTAGGCAGACTGCTCTTGATGCTGACCTGCACCTTGCCTTTGCTCTTGTTGCTGCGAACGACGAGCAAAGCACGTCCCTTCCACGTCTTGACTCGAGGTGAGGTCGCGGGTTCGCGGTCCTTCATATCGGCAGAAGCGAAAGCCATAAGCTGGCCCTGACCTTTCACGACTGCCTCGCAAGGAATAGCTGCATCTGGACAGACACGCCCCTTACTGTCAACAACTTCAACGGTAACGTATGCCAAGTCCTGACCATCAGCAGTTATCGTCTTGCGGTCAAGGCTGAGTCGAAGTCGGGCAGGATTGCCAGCAGTACTCAGAGTCACACTTTCACCACCTGCTTCTGCACGCAATGTCCCTGCTTCATAAGGCACTTGAAATACCGCTTTGAACTCTGTCTGCTTGTCAACGGATTTCGTACCTATCAGTCTGTCGTTCAGATAGAGTTTCACCTCAGGCTGCTTGGTATAGACCTCCACATCGATGGGTTTGCCTTCCCAGCCAGTCCAGTTCCAATTCTCCCATGTTGGCCAGACGCTCCACATCGTTTCTTTGATGTTACCACGATATCCGTTCGGTTCTTTCACAGCCATATACAGACTGGTTCCGTCGTTCCAAAGCATCTCGCGATAGTGACTGATGGGTTTGCGCCAGCCGGTGATGTCAACATCGCCACAGGGAGCGCCATGCCATTCGGGTTGCCCACCCGGAATCCACGACTCGCCTTCGCGTTCTCCCTTATAGTAGTTACGCCCGATGCCGCTCTCGC
>JAGCFN010000073.1 GCA_017650085.1 Bacteroidaceae bacterium
GGCTATGATGGGTGTGCTGACGGCTTCGGCTCAGGATGCTGTTCTGCCGCTCATTCAGAATGTAAAGGCTTACGAGAGTGTGTCGCTGAATGGCGAATGGAACTATATTGTTGACGTGCAGGAGGAGGGCTACTACGACTACCGCATGAACCCCACACGTTGGGGCTTCTTCCAGAATGCAAAGCCTCAAAGGCCCGAAGACCTCATCGAGTACGACTTCGACAAGTCGCCAACTATGCAGATTCCTTCTGACTGGAACACGCAGGACGAACGGCTGTTCTTCTACGAGGGAACAGTTTGGTTTTACAAACAGTTCAAGATTCAAAAATCAGAATCGGATAAGGTCTTGCTCTACTTCGGAGCAGTGAATTATGATGCTCATGTGTATGTGAACGGGCAACATGTGGGACATCATATAGGCGGCTTCACGCCTTTCAACTACGATGTTACAGATCTGCTGAAAGAAGGTGAGAACAACGTCATCGTGAAGGTGGACAACAAGCGCCACGCAGAAGATGTGCCTACACAGATTTTCGACTGGTGGAACTATGGCGGCATCACTCGCGACGTGAAACTTGTGAAGGTGCCTGCACTCTACTTGGAGGACTATAGCCTCCAGCTGGAAAAGGCGAAAGGGGAAAAAGCTGAAAAGCAAAAGACTATCAGTTTCTCCGCCAAACTGAGCAAGAAGGAAGCCGGCCACAAAATCACAGTCTCAATCCCTGAACTGAAACTCGAGAAGACCTTCACAACCGATGCAGACGGCAAAGTCCAAAACTCGACCTTTGGCATTCAGGCGAAGAAGCTGCAGCTGTGGAACCCCGAGAATCCCAAACTCTATGAGGTGCGTTTCTCTGTTGATGCTGCCACAATTACTGATCAGATCGGCTTCCGAACCATTGAGACGAAGGGAAAGCAGATTCTGCTCAACGGTCAGCCTATCTTCCTGAGAGGTATCTCCATCCATAACGAGAAGCCCAACGGAGGCGGTCGTGCCAACTCGGCCGAGGATGCACGCACTTTGCTCTCGTGGGCTCAGGAACTAGGCTGCAACTTCGTCCGTCTGGCACACTATCCCCATCACGAAGAGATGGTTCGCGAGGCAGAGAAGATGGGCATCCTGGTATGGTCGGAGATTCCCGTCTATTGGACCATTGCATGGAAGAACCCCAAAACCTTCGAGAACGCCAAACAGCAGTTGACAGACATGATACTCCGCGACCACAATCGCGCCAACGTCATCATCTGGAGCATTGCCAACGAGACACCTCACTCTCCCGAACGTGACGATTTCTTGGGACGTCTCGCACAATATGCGCGCAACTTGGACTCCACACGTCTCATTTCTATGGCAATGGAGGTGACAGGTGCGTCAAACTATGTGAACCGTCTCAACGACAACATGAACAAGTTCGTGGACGTGGTGAGCTTCAACCAATACATAGGTTGGTATCGCGACGTGAATGATGCACCCAAGATGAAGTGGGAGATTCCTTACGACAAGCCCGTCATCATCAGCGAGTTTGGCGGAGGGGCAAGGTACGGCTATCATGGCGAAAAGAACCAAAGATGGACAGAGGAGTTCCAGGAGAACCTATATCGCGAGAACATAGCTATGCTTGACAAGATAGAAGGCCTTTCTGGCACCACGCCTTGGATTCTTAAGGATTTCCGCTCCCCACGTCGTGTATTGCCAGGCATTCAGGACTACTACAACAGGAAGGGGCTTTTCAGCGACAAAGGCGAGAAGAAGAAAGCCTTCTACGTCTTGCAAGAATGGTATAGGCAAAAAGCATCGCAAGCCTCACATTAGAGTTGTAGACAGATGGACAGCCATCTGTCTATTTCACCTCTGAAAGCAAAAACTCTCTAACAGATGCTTGATTTTGCTGCGATAGATTTTGAGACGGCCAATAATGAACGGAGTTCGGTTTGCTCGGTGGGTGTCGTTATCGTCAGGAATGGGGAGATTGTCGATTCGTTCTATTCCCTCATTCAGCCTGAGCCGAACTACTATAACTACTGGTGCCAGAGGGTTCATGGGCTGGGCTACGAGGACACGGACAATGCTCCCATCTTTCCGGAAGTCTGGGCTGAGATAGAACCTTTGATAGAGGGTTTGCCTTTGGTGGCTCACAACCGGCCTTTCGACGAGAGTTGTCTCAAAGCTGTCTTCCGCGTCTATCGGATGGACTATCCTGACTATGAATTTCTCGATACACTTTGTGTCTCTCGTCGAGTGTTCCCGTATCTGCCTAACCATCAGCTTCAGACAGTTGCAGAGGCTTGCGGTTTTTGCATGAGGAACCACCATCATGCTCTTGCCGATGCCGAAGCTTGTGCCTGGATAGCGAGGGAGATTTTGTAACTTATCGTTTCAATTTTTCTCCTTTTTTAGGTAAAACATTGCGAGAAATTATGTACTTTTGTAGACGAAAACAATAATTATACGAAACCATGAAGAAACTTGTACTACTTGTGACGATGCTGTGCTTTGGCTTTGGGATGCGGGCACAGAGGATGAATATCATCTTTGAAACGGATATGGGCAATGATGTGGACGATGCTCTCGCCATAGATATGCTCTATAAATACAACAAGCAGAAGCGCATCAACCTGATGGCTGTCATGCTGAACAAGGAGGGCGAGTTTCCGCCAAAGTACATCGACCTGCTAAACACATGGTATGGGCAGAAGCGAATCCCTATCGGAGTCAGCCCTCGAGGAGACCAGAGTCTGGTAGCAGGTACAAACTATACACAAGTCGTTTGTGAGGAACTCGACGAAAAAGGCAAGCTGCTCTACAAGCGAAGCATCAAAGACTATAGTAAACTCCTATCTGCCGTAAAACTCTATCGTAAACTTTTGGCAAAGGCAGAAGATGCTTCGGTGACGATTGTCTCGGTCGGTTTCAGCACAAACCTTGCATTGCTCCTCGACACA
>JAGCFN010000074.1 GCA_017650085.1 Bacteroidaceae bacterium
AAGTAAATTGATTTCCTGAGTTTAACAGAGGTTTAGCGGAGGCAGAAGAGGTCGCGGACCTGCTTCATGTTCTCGGTCACAACGATAGCGCTGTGGTCGAGATTGCGCTTTTGCTTCTTTGTCTTCTTTGTCAGGATGTGGCTGTGGTATGCGTGATGACGCTTTACCTTGCCGGTTCCGGTGAACGTGAATCTCTTCTTCGCGCCGGAGTTAGTCTTTACTTTTGGCATTTTTTTAATTTGTTAATTATTAATTATTAATTATAATGACGTGGCAACGCATATACCAGGGCGTTACGCACTGTCTTTTTCTCTTTAGTCATCGAAGTTCTCACCTTCAACCTTGGGTCCCGTATATTCCTTGCGGGCTTTCTGCTGAGGAGCTTTCTTCTCGCGAACAGGAGCCTCCACGACTTCTTCCGTTTCCTGAGGCTTCTTGGCTCCACTCGGCTGTTTCTTTGGAGCGAGGAACATAATCATTCGCTTACCCTCGAGCTGAGGCAAAGACTCAACCTTTCCGTATTCCTCAAGGTCTTGAGCGAAACGGAGCAAGAGCACTTCACCCTGTTCCTTGAAGAGGATGCTGCGCCCCTTGAAGAAGACGTAAGCCTTCACCTTGTCGCCATCGCTAAGGAAGCCCTGGGCATGCTTGAGCTTGAAGTTATAGTCGTGGTCGTCGGTCTGAGGTCCAAAGCGAATCTCCTTGACATCCACTTTCACTTGCTTTGCCTTGATTTCCTTCTGATGCTTCTTCTGCTGGTAGATGAACTTGCTGTAGTCGATGAGTCGGCACACAGGAGGCTCTGCGTTTGGAGAAATCTCTACAAGGTCAACTCCTTTCTGCTCAGCAATCTGGAGCGCTGTGGAAATTGAGACGACGGAACTTGCGATATCGTCGCCTACGATACGAACTTCGCGAACACCACGAATCTGCTCGTTGACGCGATACTGTTGTTTCAGGTTGGGTTTCTTCATTAATTTTATTTAAGCGGGTGCAAATTTAGCACTTTTCTGTCATTTTCCTAACTTCTTCGATGATTTTCTTTGCGAAATCTTCATATTTCATCGTTCCCTGCTCTCCTCCACCACGTTGACGGAAGCTTACAGTGCCCTCTTCCTGCTCTTTTTCACCCACAATGAGCATGTAGGGGATGTGCTTGAGCTCGGTATCGCGAATCTTGCGACCTATCTTCTCGCTACGGTCGTCGATGAAGGAACGGACGTCCTGCGTATCGAAGTAGGCCTTGAGCTTCTCGGCATATTCCTGATACTTCTCGCTGACAGGAAGTATGGCGACCTGATCGGGAGTGAGCCACAAGGGGAAATGGCCTGCTGTGTGCTCAATGAGGACTGCCACGAAGCGTTCCATAGAACCGAAGGGAGCACGGTGAATCATGACGGGACGATGCTTCTGACCATCCTCGCCGACATATTCCAACTGGAAGCGTTGAGGCAACTGATAGTCAACCTGAATGGTGCCAAGCTGCCAACGACGACCGATGGCGTCCTTCACCATGAAGTCGAGCTTAGGACCATAGAAGGCTGCCTCGCCAAGTTCCTGACAAGCTTTCATGCCTTTCTCGGCACAAGCATCGATGATGGCCTGCTCGGCATTTGCCCAGTCTTCATCAGAGCCAATGTACTTCTCCTTGTCGTTAGGGTCACGCAGAGATATCTGAACCTCTACGTTCTCCTCGCTGAAGTTGAAGGTTGCGAAAACACGCTGGATGATGTCCATCACATTGATGAACTCCCTCTTCACCTGATCAGGACGGCAGAAGATGTGTGCGTCGTCTTGTGTAAAGCAACGGACACGTGTCAAGCCGTGAAGCTCGCCACTCTGCTCATAACGATATACGGTTCCGAACTCTGCACAGCGGAAAGGCAGTTCCTTGTAGGAGCGAGGACGGTTGGCGAATATCTCGCAGTGGTGGGGGCAGTTCATGGGCTTCAGCAAGTATTCCTCACCCTCTTCAGGAGTCTGAATGGGTTGGAAGCTGTCCTTGCCATAGTGGTCCCAGTGGCCTGATGTCTGATAGAGGTTCTTGCCGCCGATGTTGGGCGTAATCACTTCCTGATAGCCGTACTGCTTCTGAATCTTGCGAAGCATCTCCTGAAGGCGGAGACGGAGGTCTGTACCTTTGGGAAGCCAGATGGGAAGACCCTTGCCCACACGCTCGCTGAACATGAAGAGTTCCATCTCCTTGCCAATCTTGCGGTGGTCGCGTTTCTTGGCCTCTTCGAGCATAACGAGATACTCGTCGAGCATCTTCTTCTTGGGATAGGAGATGCCGTAGAGGCGCTGCATCTGGTCTTTCGTAGCATCACCACGCCAGAAAGCACCTGCGATGCTCATCAGCTTGACGGCCTTGATGATGCCTGTGCTGACGATGTGCGGACCTTTACAGAGGTCTGTGAAGTTGCCCTGAGTATAGGTCGTGATGCTGCCGTCCTCGAGGTCTTGGTCAATGTGCTCGCACTTGTAGGTCTGACCTGCAGCACCAAACAGGGAGAGGCTATCAGCCTTGCTTATCTCCTTTCGTACAACAGGTTCGTCCTTGCGAGCAAGTTCGAGCATCTTGTCCTCAATCTCCTTGAAGTCGCCTTCGCCGATTTGCTTTCCATCAGGAAGCAGAACATCATAGAAGAAGCCGTTCTCGATAGCAGGACCAAAACCGAACTGAATGCCAGGATAAAGTTCCTGAAGAGCCTCAGCAAGGAGGTGAGCACTGGTGTGCCAGAAGGCATGCTTGCCCTCTTCATCCTCGAACTTATAGAGCTTGATGCTTGCATCAGCATTAATGGGGCGATTGAGTTCTGTCGTCTCGCCATTAACGCCACAGGCCACAACGTCCTGAGCCAAACGGGGTGAAATACTCTGTGCTATCTCGAAACCGGTGACGCCATTCTCATACTCACGAACAGAGCCATCGGGGAAGGTTATCTTTACCATTTTACGCTTTTATTACTATTTTCGGGCTGCAAAGGTACAAAAAACTTTCCACTCACGCACGTAAACACGCGAGTTTTTTTGCCTTTTGCCCAATTTTTTACTTGATTGGCTGTCTTTTCGGGGCTTTTGACTTCTTAAGGCAGCGCTCTCAACTCAATCTGCAGGATAGTGTTCCGAGACGTATTCGTCCACCCATTCGTAGTATTCTCGTAAAGTTTGTGCGCCCTTCCCTTTTCTCACTTTCTTCAATGCTTCGCGAGCATGATTGAACACCTCGCGCTCCAAAGGCATAATGCGCTGAACGATGCCTGTACCTGCCGCATTCACAAGTTTACTGAGGTCGATATAGTCACGAACATTGCCTCGCTTCAGGCTAAACACTTTCCTCTTCTGTTCGATGGACTTAGTGCAGAGCCAAGCCTTGTCGTTTTCACCTCGCTGAACGATGGAAGGAAGAGGCACATCTTCTTCCAGAATCAAAGGCATGGCAACTGAGGCACAAGGCCAGCCGATGTTCACCCAACTGATGGTGTGCGAGGCCGTTTCGCCTGGCTTCACACCTTGAACCAAAAGGGCAGATGAGGTGATGTAACGCGGTATGAACTCCGAGAAGTGAATGTAGCAAGTGTCGTTCTCGTCCTTTGGCAATTGGTCGTAAAGGTTCTGCTTTGTCAATCCGTGCGTGAGATAGCGAGGCACATTGGCAATCAAATATTCACAATCGAGATTCCCTTTGCGATGAGCTTCTGCCATGAAGTCTGTAATAGCCATGAATCGCTCCACTCCGCGGTCAATATCGCGACAACCTGTCAGGCCATGATTCGTGCGGACCAAGTATCCGTTGGGAGCTTCATTGGGGTCGTTCGCATCGAACTTTGTGAAGCTGTAGTTGCCTGTTTCATAATAAGCACATCCGCCTTCGCTGTCTAACACCCCAAAATTGGAGTTCAAATCGCGAGGCTGAGGCAAAGTGTCGAGAAGATGCTCAAAGTCAGCCAAAGTGCGGCAAATCTCCAAAGCACGACGCATCAGCTTTCCATCACTATCTGTATCCTTACCTTCGCAGCCGTTCATGTTGTAGGCGGCAGTATTGATGATGGCAAAGCCTGCCTCATTGTGTCCACCCCAGATTTCAGCAGGTTTCTTGTCCCAATACGCGGCGAGACCCATGTATCGATAAAGTTCACCTTGAACGGCAACCACCACATTGTTCGCTTCACCGGTATCACGATTCTTGAAAATGAGTGGACGTCCATCTTTTGTAGCCTTTCCTGAGACAATAAACGAAGTGCAGGCATAAGTTCTGCTAGCGGTAATGAATAGCAGGATGGGAAGAAACATCCATAGTGTTTTCCTGTATCTGTTCATCTCGAAGACAGTTTCATCTTAATTTCACAGCCAAAGTAACAATCTCATGAGGCTTCAAAGTGACCTCCACACCATTATTGCTGCATCGAGGCTTTTCTACTCCGTTCATGGGATATTCCAACAATGTGATGCGTCGAGCACTCAAAACATTGCGAGGAAGTGTCATACGGATAGGAGTCTCATTACCCGTCATCTCACAAAGGCGAACAACCAGTTCATTGCTGTCCTCTGCCTTCTTGATAGTGGAAAGCAACACATTTGGCTTGTCAATAGAAACGAGTTGCTGCTCGGCAGGAAGATTGGCACCTTTCTTCTTAAGGGAGGTAGAGAGCGGCTCGGCAGCATAGACAGGCAGATTGTAATCAAGACCTGCCAGCATAACGCCATTTGTCCAGTCACCACTATGAGGCATAATGGAATATTGGATATTGAACTTACCCAGATTTGGGAACTCATCAGGATCACCAGCGGAACGAAGCAGAGTCATGCGAAGTTCTCCATCATTAAAGCAATGTCCGTATTTAGAGCGATTCAAGAGCGCAAAACCTACATTTCCATCCGACACATCCACCCATTTCTGTGCAGCCACCTCTTGTCCGTCCTCGCGTTCCACCGTTCCTGGGTCTTCGCGGTTCTGGAGCCAAACAGGAGTGGGTTGTCCTGCCAACATGCCATCATGAGGACGCTCCACCACATTAAAGGCCACATCGTTCCAGAAGGTTGAGTTGGGCACATCGATGGGGAACACGGCTCGCAGCATGGGTGAATCCTTCTCGGCTGTACCATATTCCATCCAGCGAACATCAATGTCGTAGTCAATGCGTGGCAGAGAACGGTAGATATAAGTCAGCACTCTGAAGCGGGAGTTGCCCCAAGTGAAGTTCGCCTCAATCTTGGCGCGAACGGGACCGTTCTCTATGCTGGCTTTGCCCATAGTGGTAGTGATGTCACCTCGACTGGTGCTGCGGTTGATGGTCCACGACTTCATCTCACCGCCCTTCATCTCGGTATACATACGCAGGGTGTTCAGTTGTTTGCCCGTGGTCACAAAGTCCTTTCCGCTTGCTTTGTCTATGAGCGAAACTATGTTTCCCGTCTGCGGGTCTATCTTGATGTGGTAGTAGTCTGTCTCGAAAGTATTGTCTTTGAAAGGAATATCCTCTTCGAGCGTGCCCTTCTGCGAGGGATCAACATAGAAAGTCTTGTAACCCCCAGCAGGAATGTCATCGCAGACAAACTCCACCTTCCAGCGCCATCCTGGCGGGAAACGCTTGCCCCAGACTATCTGGGCAGGATAGGTCTTACCCTCTGTATCGCGCACCAGCACAGTAGTCTTCAGTCCATCGCGAGGGAAAATGGTGCGGAAGGCGTCAAAGTTACCCCATCCATGAAAGCTTGTAGTCATAGGCAGGTCATACGAGAAGACCTCGGCCTCCACCAAAGCGCGATGCTGATAGGGCAGGAAATTGAAAGCCACAATGGGTTGTCCTACACCAGACAGGAAAGGAATATTGTCCACATATGCTCGGAAGGCATAATCGCGGTCTTGGCTGGCAGAATGGAATATGTCGTTGTATCGGCCCACACTCTCGCGGTTTGACTCATAGATAGCCGAGCCTGGCAGGATGTCGTGGAACTGATTGAAGGTCACCCCCTCCCAAAGTCTGGTCAGCTTCTCAGCAGGATACTTGCCACCACGCATCCAGTTGAGCGACTGCAAGTACTCATCCTCATACAAAACATTCTCACACTTGCGGTTGAATTCCTTTATCTCGGCCACATTACTGTAGCAGCCTTCGAAAACATATCCCATCTCACCCTTGTGAGTGGGTCTTTGAACGGCTTCTTTCTCAGCCATCTTGAAAAAGGCTTCGGCTGTTGTGAAGCGAACGCTGGGATAGTCTGGCCGGGCATCCAGTTCATGTGTCCGTTCAATATTCAGTCGTGTAGGGCCTCCTCCATGATCACCCTCGCCTGTAGGACAAAAAGAGCGATGCCCATCAACGGGAAAGGCCTGCAAACGGTCGCGCAGCCCTTCGTTGATGTCTCCATTATAGCTTCCTGTGCTGAATGCCAACACACGAGACCCATCGGCACCTTCCCACCAGAATGCACCCGTATGCGGGGCAGTGCGCATCAGTCCGAAATAGTTCATTCCACATTGGCGCAGCATTTGAGGCAATTGCGACTGGTGACCGAAGTCATCAGGCAGCCAACCCACTCGTGCCATACGGCCAAAGCGAGACTGGAAATAACGCTGCCCCAAGAGGAACGAGCGTGTGAGAGCCTCGCCAGAAGGCATCTGCTGGTCACTTTCCACCCACATGCCGCCAACTGGTTCGAATCGTCCTTCCTTGACATATTTCTTCACCTTACTGAAGAGTTCAGGGTCTTGCTCCTCGACCATCTTATACACAACGGCTTCGCTCTGCAGCAGATGGTAGTCGGGATACTCCTCCATGAAAGCCACGGCCTGACGGAGATTGTCGTGAGCCATCTTCTCTGTCTCCGAAAGTGTCCAGAGCCAGTTCATATCCATATGGGAATGCCCGATGACATGCAGCGTGTCCTTTGCCACGTCGGCATTCTTCTGAACGGTTTGCGAGGCAAGTGGCAAACTAAGCCACACCAACAACGCAATGATAGAGAATCTCGTTTTCATGTTTGTCCCTCCTATATATTTTATTTCTTTGTCTGCGAGTACTTCTTGATGAGATTGTAGGCAGTATAAAGTCCCAGTTCGCCTGCTTGCGAGAGGTCGCTCAATCCTTGCTTTGTCTGACCGCCAAGAATGTAGGCAACACCTCTTCCGTAATAAGCGTTTGGGAAGTGCGAATCCAGTTCTATTGCACGACTGAAGGACTTCTGCGCAGCCAGATAGTCTGCCAGTTGAACCTGAACGCAACCGATGTTGTAATACAGGAAGGGAGCATCTGGCAAGAGGTCGGAAGCCTTGTTATAGTCCTGGACAACCATCAAGTAGCCGAGGCGAAGGTCAGAAGCATTTGCCGTGGTTCGCGACACTTCGAGTTGGGCAAATCGACACTGGGCACGCAAGATGAGAGCCATCGGCTCAGGCCCATTCTCCAGAATGAGGGCATCCATATCGGCAACTGCATTCTCGAAGTCGCGGATGTGATAATAGTCAAGGGCTCGACGCAAGAGCAGGTCTTTATCGTTAGGTTTCTTGTCCAGTTCTTCAGAAAGGCTGGTGATGGAAGCCTGATGGGCTTCTGTCTGCTTCGCTGTCATTGGTGCCTCGCTGTCCGTCAGATAGAGTTGCAGGGGTAGCAGGTGGCGATTGTTGAGTGTCTCCAACTCCTGCAGATAAGCAATGTAAGTGTTTGTTTCAGAGAGTTTTCTGTAATATGTAAGCGAATAGATGGGATCTGGCCGCAGTTCTGTCTGGCGGTTCTGGACTTTGCCGCGATACTCGCTGACATATTCGTTCTCTTCCTCGTGTTCGTCCTCCTCGACAAGGGCAGCATAGTCCTCTATGTTATGCTCACTCTTCTTTCGTGTTCGAACAGGATATTTTTTGCCTGCTGCAGCGTCCAATCGCGCTTGCAGGACTTTGAACTCATCCCTCTCGGCACCATTTATGTCACCTATCTTTCGCTTTATGGCAGCACGCTGGCGATAGCCGTCCCAGAACTCTGGATAATCCTTTATGACAGCGCTGATGTCGCGAATGGCACCTTTGTAGTCACCAATATTGTCGAGCAAGAGGGCACGATTGTAGAGTGCAATGGTATTGTCCGGCTCGAGCTCAAGCACAAAGTTGAAGTCCTCGATGGCGAGGTTGTCCTCGCCCACTTGGGCACGAAGCAAGCCTCTGTTGTAATGGGCAATGTAGTTGCGAGGCTCAAGGTCGAGACAAGCATCATAGTCAGACATCGCTCCCCTGAGGTTGTCCTGATTGTAGCGCGCCAAAGCCCGATTGACATAGAGTCCAGCCATTCGTGGCATCTGCATGATGGCCTTGTCGAGCGAAGCCTCTGCCTCCTTGTATTCCTTGCGATTGCCCTGGAACATTGCTTTCAGACTCCAAGCTCTGCCATCATATTCATCGAGTTCAAGGGCTCTGTCTGTCCACTTTTCTGCCTGAACGGTATCGGTCCTGAGCAAGGAGACTTGAGCCTTCATCGTATATTGCTCCGTTTCTTTCCCCCAATGGTGAAGCATCACATCGAGCGATGAATCGGCCCGCTCGTACTCCTTCAGCTCTATCTGACAGAGAACGATATTGTGCCAAGAGTTGTGGTCGAGCGGATTGATGGAGATGGCCTTCTGATAGTCCTCTTCCGCCAAAGCATAACGATTCTGGTTGATGCGGCAGAGGGCTCGCAGAACATAATGGTTGAGGGCATAGGGATTGCGTTCTACGGCATTGTTGCAATCTATTTCCGCCCCCTGATAATCCTCGAGGTAATATTTTGCCAGAGCTCTGTAGAAATAGGGTTCCCCCAGCCAGGGCTTGGCATTGATGACCATATTGAAGCGTTGGATGGCAAGCACATAGTCCTCATAGTACAAAGCATTGCGTCCCATCAAGAGGACGCGGTCTGTGTTGATTTGAGCCAGGAGAGAGAGGCTCGACAACACAAGGAGGATTATGGACAGAAGCCTCTTCAATAGTCTATCTCTTGACTTTCACCTTATAGTTGCAGGAGAACTTGCCTTTCCTGATGTCCTGGAGTTTGGGATTGGTGAGCTGGCGGCGAAGACCTTTCAGATGGTCTGTGAAGACGACGCCGTCGAGGTGGTCGAACTCATGCTGCATGACACGGGCCAAATAGCCTGTCACCCATTCATCGTGCTCCTGGAACTGATCGTCCTGATAGGTGACGCGAATGCGTGTGGGGCGTTTCACTTTTTCGTGAATGCCGGGCAGGCTGAGGCAGCCTTCCTCCATAATGTCCTGTTCCGTCTCGTCATATTCCTCGATGTAGGGATTGATGAAGGTCCTGATGTAACCTTTGTACTCGGGAAGGTCGTCGCTGATGACATCGAGATTGATGACGACGAGCCTGATGGGCAGACCTATTTGCGGTGCTGCCAAGCCGATGCCCTCGCTGCGTTCGAGGGTCTCGTACATATTCCCTATGAGCTGCTCCAGCTCCGGATAGTCCTTGTCTATTTCCTCAGCCTCCTGACGGAGCACAGGCTGACCGAATGTGTATATTGGTAGTATCATATTCTCCTTTCCATCCACCCTTGCAGGATGATTGTGGCACTCACTTCGTCCACGAGTGCCTTGTTTCTGCGAGCCATCTTGCCTATGCCGCTCTGCAGGATGGTTTGCTGGGCCAGGACGCTGGTGTAGCGTTCGTCCCACATGTCGACGGGCATTGCCGGGAACGCCTTCTGCAACTGCTCCACGAAGGCTCTCACTCTGGGCAGATTGTCGCTGTCCCGTCCGTTTGTCTGTTTGGGCAGACCGACCACGAAGCGTTCCACCTGTTCCTTCTGGAGGTAGTCCTTCAGGAATGCCAGCAGTTTGGGCGTCTCGACGGTGGTCAGTCCCCCTGGAATAATCTGCAAAGGGTCCGTCACAGCCAAACCTGTACGACGGACCCCATAGTCTATTGCAAGTACTCTTCCCACATTATATATTATTAGGGACAGAGCCTTAGCTCTTTATTTCTTATAGAGCAGCCAAGCTCCGGGATACTGTCCCTCGAGCTGGTCGCGCTTCTGTGCGGCTTCCGGCTTAGTGTCGAAGCTGCAAGCGACTACGCGGTAGAAGGTCTGGCCGTTCACCAGAGCCTGAGCCACGCAGCTGTTATAGCCCTGACCGGCAAGCTTCTGCATGAGAGCAACGCCGTTGCTCTTGATGGTGACGGATGCCACGACTACACCGTACTGCTTCAGAGGGCTGCCCTCTACGAATGTAACGCTCTCGTTGCGAACCTGCACGTTGCTGTAATCTGTCACAGGAGTGGTGGTGACGGGAGTCACGGTCTGGGTTGTTACCTGCTGAACGGGAGTAGTTGTGGTCACAGGAGTCTCAGTCTGCTGAGCCTTTGCTTTCTCGTAAGCTTTCTTGTAAGCACTTTCCTTGCTTTTGCAAGAAGACATCATGAACACAGCGCAGACAGCAGCGCAAACATAAAGAATCTTTTTCATAAGTTGTTTAAATATGTTTTGGGTTTCTTTTTCTTTATTTTACCTCGCAAAGGTACTACTTTTTACACTAAAACACAACAAATAAGGCGGAAAAAGCCTTCTTTTCAACATTTTTTTGCATTTTTGTGCCACTTGAATGCCAAAAACGCTATATTTGTAGGCAGAAACATACAAAACAACCCTAAACAAAGAAAGGAGTACAACAATGAAAGCATTGGATTTTCTGGTAACCTTCATAGGCGGAGCAGTCGTAGGTGCTGCCTGCGGTTTGCTTTTCGCACCTGAAAAGGGAAGCGACCTTCGCGAAAAAATCGCAGAGGCACTGCGCAAGCGCGGCATCAAGCTCAACCGTCAGGAGATGTCCGACCTGGTCGACGAGATTGCCGAAGAGTTGCAGGCTGCCACCAAGGACGAGGATTAGAATCCCCCGCCCCGCTCCCCCAAAGGGGAGTGACACAAATGGTCAATGAATAACATTCAGGTGGACTATGAGCTATAGCAGCAGCATTCAATCGCTCTGGACGGAAGCAAAGAGCTATCTGGAGTTGCAGAAAGAGTATCTGAAGTTGGACTCTGCAGAGAAGTTGAGCGTGCTCCTCTCTGCAGTGGCCACTGCAGCCGTGTGCCTGGTACTGGCGCTTGCAGCCCTTTTCTTCTTTGTGATAGCCTTTGCTCTGTGGCTGGCGAAATTCGTTGGAGGAGCATGGAGTTTCAGCATCATGGGCGGAGTCCTGCTGCTCTTCATCATCATTATTCTGCTTTGCCGCAAACGCTGGATTGTGCAGCCCGTAGCCAGGTTTGTGGCCAGATTGTTCGTAGGTGAGGACGAAGAAGAGGAGGAAGAAGTATGAACAGCATCGTGAATTCTCCCGACGTGCTTGCCGCTTTGCAGCAGAGAAAGCGCAGAATCAAGAAGAAACTGCAGTCTTCCCGCACGCAAATGACGGACAATGTCAGCTACCTGACGGGGGGAAAAGTGCCCCAAACAGCCGACAGAGTGCAGAAAATAGCCCGTTTGCTCATCAACGGCCTCGTCATTTACAGAGGTTTCCGCTTCTGTTCGGGCGTATTTTCGGGCATCCATTCCTTCTTCACCCCAAGCAAACGGCGCAAATAAGCACCTCTCCAAACGCCCAAATCCTCGATGGAATGGGCGTTTTTTGCACTTTTACGAGGTCGCCCGACAATTCGGCATGCAAAGATATAAAAAAATCATTGTAACATTGTAACATGTTACTTAAAAACACACACCCTATACAAGGGAAAAGAAATTCTATTATTATATTTTTAATATAATAATAGACCTAAAATCAGAGGGGGGGGTGTCACTTTTTCATTGTAACATGTTACAACGTTACAATACCTCGCTATGCCACCTCGGCGTAGTCGATGCCATATTCGCGGCAAATCTTGACATTTGCAAGTTTATTGTTTTTTATCTTTTCAGATTGTTTCAGTGCGTTTCAACGTCTCGAAAAGATGTCGTACCTTTGCAGTGTGATTCGAAGCACACACTGTCACGATGCGAAACGTAACACGTTAAAGTGGCCAATTTAACACTATACAATCGCTTTCGTCACACTATATATGAATAGGGACACGCAGCGGCGCATCCCTATCCCACAAAAGAAAATTTGACTTACTGAAAACTACCTGACCGTAATGCGACAAGGCGCGGCGAAACGAGGATCCTGGCGAAGGTGGAGTGTCTCGCGATAGACTTGCTCGCTGGGCTTGACTCTGCCCTTGAAGGCTTTCCTGCCACGAAGCCTGATGGTGACAGGCTTCCGAAGGTTCACCAACTCATCGCTCAAGTACAAAGTCAGCTCGGAGTAGTCGCAGCGGGTGATGTCGATGGTGTTGCCCTCGACCTTTGCATCCACCCTCATGCCACGCTTCAGTTCCCCGCGAGGAGCCGAGAGCCAGTAGAAATCGGGACGCAGAACGGCCTCCTGCTGCCAGATGATTTGGCGAGGCCAGGCACTCCTGCGGAACTTCGCCATCCAAGGCAAGGCCGCCGCATCCTCGCGGTCCATCCAGTGCCCCTTGCCCTCCATGATGTGCGTCTCGTGGATGTAACCCTCGGGATGGGTTCTTTGCAAAGAGTCCATCTGCAGGCCTCTTTCCCGGTCGAGCCGGTTGCGATTGTAGGCAGCGTCGTTCGCTCCGCACCAAATCATGAAGGGCGTGTTCAGCAGGTTCTCCAACCTGACATCGCCAGGATGCCCAGCCATCATGCTCGCTGCTGCCCAATGGTCGGCCATTCGCGGAGCCATTCGCCACACACCGTCTCCCCCAGCCGAATAGCCAAGGATGTAAACCTTATCGGGATTGACATCGAAGTGGGCAATCATGGTGCGGATCAGGACGCGATACATGCTGTCGATGGGCTGTTGGCACCACATGTCCCAAGCCTCCAGGGGAGAACGCGGAGCGACATAAACGCCCTCGCTAGGCCTATAGAGACGCATCTGGTTCCGCCACTGCTGGTCGTTCACCTCGGGCGTTGTCCCACCACCTCCGTGCAGACTGATCCACAGGCTTCGCCCATCAGCAGGCCGCTCTCCATAGACAGCCCACCAGAGCTTCATGCTGTCCCCGTCCTGACGGATGATACTGTCTCGGACGACCTGAGCCGTTGCAGTCTTCAGACTATCGAGCCACTCTCTGTGAACACGCTCATAATCCTGCGCCTGAGCCGAAACAAAGACCAAAAGGAAGAGCAAAAGAAATCGGAATCTTATCATGGAGCTTTGATTTTGAACACACTCGATTGCTTGCCATTCTTGATGCGGCCATCTTCAACATACCACGAACCAGAAGCCCGGCCAGCACATTGGATGGTGTAGCCCTCAGGCGTCTTGGTGAAGATGTAGGTGTTCCACTCCGCATTGTAGGGCTTCGTGTTCTTGTTCGCCCAGAAGGAGCCGAGTTCGTTGATGTAACGCCCGTCCTGAGCATTCGTTATCTTGAAGCGCTCTGTTTCGGGCACAAGTTCGATGTTCCAGAGCTGGCGCTGCGGATTGATGGTGTCGGCCTCGGCCACAAAGACAGGGAAGTCACCATCCCTATCGGGTGAAGCATCCACATCAGTCAGGAACTTGCCCTCGTACATTATGTAGTATCGCCCGTCCTCGATGGCTTGCCGGGGGAAGAACTCCAGACCATAGCTATAAAGATGTTTATAGTCCTTGACAAGTTGGACAGTCATTTCTTTCACCCAAGGCGTCAGACGTGTGCCGCTCACAACAGGCTTTGCCTTCACGACGGAACCCTCGTAGTTACGGCTTATGATGCCTTTCTGCTTCTCCTCCAGTTTCTGCAAGGCGCGATAGTGAGCCACGAAGCCAATGGAATCCTTCTGCTGGAGAGCTCTCTGCATATAAAAGACTTGCAGGCCACTCTGGCCAAGCACTCGCATCGTTTCCACCCAAGGCTTTATCTCCTGCAACATCTCAGGCTGGGAAATGCTGTCGGCAAGCAAGGCATCAGCCTCAGTCACAAGGGCTCTGAAATAATGGTCATTCGGGACCTTTCCCCAACCAGAACTCTCACCCTCGCGACGCAATCCGTGAGCTGTCTTGCCAAGGTCGACATTGTTGTCGCAGAAGAGACGGAATGCCTCCTTGCTCGTAGGCATCAACTCTTGGATGGCATTTTCCCAAGACTTCTCTGCATCATAGGCGGGCATGTTCCAGCAATAATCCGCGATGCTATAAAGCGAGACTTTGGATGCCTCGGCATACTCCATTGGATTGCTGCAAAAGCCCGACACGAGGTCAGCAATGTCAAGTCCGTTGCCATAGGTCTTGCCCATGAGCAAGCGGCTCTGGCAATAGTCGTTGACGGGATAGTTGAGCCAGATGAAGGCCTTGCGCTTGATTTGCGCGTTGATCCATTCCAAGTCGTCGCGCTCAATCATATCGACCACCGAGTTGCCCGTCCACATGATGCGCACCTCCGGATACATCCGTGTGCCGAGGATGGAGAGATAGTCTCCCCCACTCCACGCCTTGTTGTACTGCGTAGGGCAGATGATGAGTGGCTCCACATCCTTGTGCTTACGGACAAAACTGTCGGTCAGATAGTTCATCAAGCCAGCCTGCTTCTCAGCCCTTGCACCCTCGCCGCCAATGTCATCGAAGAAGACTGCGAAAGTTCGGATGCCAAGCCCATACATCAGGCTCAGTTTGTTCACCACTGCGAGGCTGTCCTGCTTGTTCCACTTGATGTCTCCACCAGGATGAATGGCCCAGACGAACTGCACCCTGTTCTTGTGAGCCGCCTCGACGAGTTCCTTCAGCTTCGCAGCCTCAGCCTCGGGATATGGGTCTCGCCAATGAGCACGATGAAAGGGGTCGTCCTTAGGGCCATAGACATAGATGTTGAGCCTGTGTTTCCCGTAGAACTCGAACTGCCTGAGCCTGTCCTGATGGCTCCAAGGATTGCCATAGAAACCCTCTATGACACCTCTGCAACTGACACTCGGCCAGTCGCGAATCTCGAAACCTTCATCAAGGAGACTGACCTCTTTGAAGTCCTCATTTTTAACTTCTAATTTTTCATTTATAATTTTATCAAGTGCCTGCTCTCCATAGAAGGTTCCGCTCTCATCCCTGCCAGCCACAACGATTTCCTTCGGCGTAACCTTCAGGTAGAAGCCCTCAGCCTGTTGCGGAATCTTCTTCAGATAAGCCTTCACAGCCTTATCTCCAGCCGTTCCGACAATCCTCCTGGCCTCAGCAAAGCTGCCCAAGCAAACCGCCAGAAGCAGCAAAAGAAATGCGCAACGTCTCATCATCCCATTCTCGATATTTTCTGCAAAGCCGCCTCATCGAGCATCTTTATCTTGCGACCTTCCAGGGCAATGAGGCCCTCCTGAGCAAAAGCACTCAGGGTGCGAATGGCGTTGCTGGTCGTCATATTGCTCAGGTTCGCCATATCCTCGCGACTGGGATAGACGCTCAGTGTCTTGCCGTCATCCTCTGTGCCGTAGCTCTCTTTCAGGAACAAGATACTCTCGGCCAAACGGCCGCGAATATGCTTCTGGGTGAGGTTGACCGTCCTTGCATCACTCTTGCCCAAGGCAATTGCCAGGCTTCTGACAAAGAACCAAGCCAGTTGGGGATTGCGCATAATGAGCTGACGAACCAAGCCGATGGGTATGCTGGCGATGACGGAAGACTCGAAAGCTGCTGCCGCCGTCACATAGTTCTCTTCGGCAAAGGCAGCGCGATAGCCAAAATACTCCACAGCATTTATCACCCTCACAATCTGCGCTCTGCCACCCACGCCATCCTTATAGATTTTCACTTTGCCGCTGATGAGGCAAAGCAAGTGACTGGGAATATCGCCCTCCTGATAGATAGTTTCATTCTTACGGAAGGAACGCACCTGCATCTTACTGAGAATCAGTTCACGCTCCTCTGGCGAAAGCGCCCCATCCAAATCGGGCAACTTCGCAAGCACATCTTCTTTCTTTATCATAGTTTTGCTGTTTTCAGCACAAAGGTACATTTAGGGGTTACTTGCATTCCACTGCTGCATGCTCAATGGGCAGACACTTCTTGTAGTTCTCAATATACTTCTCGAAACCAGCCACATCCTCAGCCGTCGGAGCTACTGAGGTGCCTGTATTGCCAGCGAAGACATCTTCCTCGAGGTAGTCTGCCAAGCTCTTTCCCTTATTATTGATAAGGTAGCCTGCCAGCAGAGCAATGCCCCAAGCACCGCCTTCACCTGCAGTCTCCATGACAGAGATGGGCGAATTGAGGGCAGCTGCCAGTACGCGCTGACCTGCACCTGCAGTCTTGAAGTAGCCTCCATGACCTGTGATGCGATCCACCTTCACATTCTCCTCCTTCAACAGAATGTCGTTGCCAATCTTCAGCACACCAATGGCACCATAGAGTTGGGCACGCATGAGGTTGGCAAGGTTGAACTTGTCTGTAGCTGAGCGGACAAAGAGCGGACGACCTTCTGCCAAGCCCGTTACAGGCTCACCACTGACATAATTGAAGGACATCAATCCGCCACAATCGGCATCCCCCTCAAGTGCCTTGTTGAAAAGCTTGCTGTATATCTCACCCATATCAACAGGCACACCAAGCATCTGCTGATACTCCTTGAAGAGGCTTACCCAGGCGTTAATGTCGGATGTACAGTTGTTGCAATGCACCATTGCCACCAAAGAACCATCAGGCGTTGTCACCAGGTCAATGGGCTCATATGGCTTGCTGAGCGGCTTCTCCAAGACAATCATCGAGAAGGAGGAAGTTCCTGCGGAGACATTGCCTGTGCGTTGCTTCACAGCATTAGTAGCCACCATACCTGTGCCTGCATCACCTTCTGGGGGACACAGGGGAACACCTGGTTTCAAATGGCCTGAGACATCGAGCAACTTTGCTCCTTCTGGTGTCAGGCATCCTGCATCCTCGCCTGCACTAAGCGACTTTGGAAGGATGTCCAACAACTTCCAGGAGAAGCCTTTTGGGGCGATAAGTTCATCAAACTTCCTGACCATCTCGGCATCATAGGTCTTTGTGGCGGGATCAACAGGTATCATGCCCGATGCATCTCCTACGCCAAGCACAAACTGTCCCGTCAGTTGCCAATGAACATAACCAGCGAGTGTAGTGAGGTACTTGATGCTGGGGACATGCTTTTCTCCATCGAGGATGCATTGGTAGAGATGTGAGATGCTCCAGCGCAAAGGAATGTTGTAGTTGAATAGCTTGCTCAGTTCGGCTGCGGCCTTGCCCGTATTGGTGTTGCGCCAAGTGCGGAAGGGCACAAGGATTTCCTGCTTCTCGTTGAAAGCCATATAGCCATGCATCATAGCCGAGAAGCCAATGGCAGCCAAGTTCTCTATCTCGCAACCATATTGCTGCAAAACATCCCTCCGAAGGTCAATGTAACAATCTTGCAGGCCTTTCCAGATGAGGTCGATGGAATAAGTCCACAGACCATCTGCCAACTGATTCTCCCACTCGAAAGCACCTTGTGCTATAGGCTTGTTGTCCTCATCGATTAGGACTGCTTTTATGCGGGTAGAGCCAAACTCGATGCCGAGAATGGCTTTACCTGCTTCTATTGTCTGCTTAGCATTCATATTACTTCAGCGCCTTGTTCAACATATAGTACACCTCGCCATTGCGGAGCGTTTGCTTGAAGTCGGCAATGTTGGTGTTCTTGTTAATCTTCACATATTCTATACCCGTCATCTCTGCGAAGTCCTCCCAATAATCCTCTGTGATGTCGTAAGAGAAGGCACTATGGTGTGTACCACCTGCAAGAATCCAGGCTGCTGCACCTGTCTCGAATGTGGGCTGAGGAATCCAGAGAGCGCTTGCTACAGGCAACTTAGGCATGGGCTTGGGCTCGATGCACTCTACCTCCTGAGATATGAGGCGGAAGCGGTTGCCGAGGTCCACAACAGTTGCCTTGATGCCGCGACCTGTCTTCGAGGTGAAGACGAGACGAGCTGTCTGCTGCTTGCGGATGCCAATACCAAGGAAGTGAACCTCCAGCTTGGGCTTGTCGCTTGCAATCAACGGACATATCTCAAGCATGTGGCTCTGCAAGCAAGAACTCTTATCACCTGCGAAGTTCAGCGTGTAGTCCTCGAGGAACGAACAACCTGTCGGCATTCCCTGCTGAATGACCCAAAGTGTGCGGAAGAGGCAGGCAGTTTTCCAGTCACCTTCTGCGCCAAAGCCGTAACCTTCCTGCATCAGACGCTGTGAAGCAAGGCCAGGAATCTGGTCGAAGCCGCAAAAGTCAGGAGCATCTATGTTGGCATCGCCCAAATCATCGAAGTTGGTGGTAAAGGCTGTTGCACCCTCATCCTTCAATACACGGCGAAGAGCTATCTCTGCCTTGGCGCTGTTCTTCACCTTCTCCCAATAAACCTGCTCGCCACTCTCATCAATCTTAATTGTGTAAAGCTTCTTGTACTCCTCGACAAGAGCATCTGCCTCAGCATCTGTCACCTTCTTATAATATTCCATAAGAGAGGAAACGGGATAGTAGTCGACATGATAGCCCATGCGCTGCTCGAACTCCACACGATCGCCGTCGGTCACGGCAACGTTGTTCATGTTCATGCCGAACATGAGGCAACGCACATTCTTTGCATCGGCCACACCAGCCGCCACACGCGCCCAGACAGCAATCTGCTTCTGTGCCTTCTCGTCCTTCCAGTAGCCGCAAACCACCTTACGGGCGATGCGCATACGAGTACAGATGTGCCCGAACTCGATGTCGCCATGAGCGCTCTGGTTCAGGTTCATGAAGTCCATGTCGATTTCGCTCCAAGGAATCTCGGCATTATATTGCGTGTGGAAGTGGAGCAGAGGTTTCTGCAACTGCTGCAAGCCCTTTATCCACATCTTTGCTGGCGAGAAAGTGTGCATCCAGGTAATGATGCCCACACACTTCTCGTCGTTATTGGCAGCCAGCATCACTTGCTCTACTTCCTTCGAACTGTTGGCTGTGCCCTTATATACAATCTTCACAGGGATGTTGCCTGAGGCGTTCAAGCCCTCGACCATCTCTTTTGAGTGTCCATCAACTGCGACAACTGCGTCGCCTCCATAGAGCAACTGCGCACCAGTCACCCACCAGATTTCATAATTTTCAAATGCTTTCATGTTTGTATGGTTTAGTTGTTATGCTTATTGATCAATGTTTCTGCCCTTTCTGCCCATAATAAGCATTAGGTCCATGCTTGCGCATATAGTGCTTCTCGACGAGCAGAGGATTCATGGTTGTCTGAGGATTAAGTGTCAAAGAGATGAACGCCATCTTTGCACATTCTTCCATAACTTTGGCGTTATAGACTGCATTGTCTGGACTTGTCCCCCACGAGAAAGGTCCATGATTCTTCACCAACACAGCCGGAGTATGGTCAGGATTAATCTTGCGAATGTTCAGAATCTCGTCCACAATCACATTGCCTGTTTCCAGTTCGTACTGGCCTTCCACTTCTTCCTTCCTCATGTCTCGCGTGCAAGGAATGTCCTTGTAGAAGTAGTCAGCATGAGTCGTGCCGATATTGGGAATGTCCTTCCCTGCTTGTGCAAAAGCTGTTGCATAGGTGGAATGCGTGTGGACAACGCCCTGAATGTTGGGGAAAGCCTTATATAATATAAGATGTGTGGGTGTATCGCTGCTGGGATTGAGGTCACCCTCCACCACTTTTCCTGTCTGAAGATCTACCACCACCATATCTTCAGGCTTCATCACATCGTAGCCGACACCTGAAGGTTTAATGACAACAAGGCCCTTTTCACGGTCAATGCCAGACACATTGCCCCAAGTGAAAATGACCAGACCTTGTTTCACTAAATCCAGATTCGCTTTGAATACTTTCTGTTTGAGTTCTTCTAACATAGTTAACCAAGTTTGCTACAAATTTAGCCATTTTTATCATTCAAACCAACAAAGCCGTGAAAAAAAAGGAGGTTGTGGTGGCTTTTGCTGAATGAAGCTACCATTTCCGTGAATAAATGCCATACATTTTATAAAAAGACACTACACTCACAAACAGAAAGCATTTTTCCAGACAAAAGGGAACTTTCAACATAAAGCGAACCCTCCATTTTGTGTTAAACAACATCTTTTGCCATTGTATTTGCAATTTCGAAAGGAAAAAGGCCTACAAAAGTTTTTAGAATTGAAGGAAATTCCGTAATTTTACATGCAAACAATAAACTTTAAACACTAAACTCTAAACTTTACATGAGTTATTTACGTTTCGATAAGACGTTGATGACGAATTTGGCAGAGTCTTTGCCGAAGGAAGTGCTTCGCTCGAACCGCTCTGGTGCCTACAGTTGCACGACGCTGGTAGATTGCAATACGCGCAAGTATCATGGTCTGCTGGTAGTGCCTGTACCTGAGTTGGACGACGAAAACCACGTTCTGCTGTCATCCCTCGACGCCACAGTCATTCAGCATGGTGCCGAGTTCAACCTGGGTCTTCACAAATACAACGGAGACAACTTCAGTCCTCGCGGACACAAGTACATCCGCGAGTTCGACTCTCTGCAAGTTCCCACGACCATCTATCGTGTGGGAGGTGTCATCCTGAAGCGCGAGATGATGTTCCAGCACTTCGAGAACCGCGTCATCATCCGTTACACGCTGGTGGATGCTCATAGCGAGACCACGCTACGTCTGCAGCCCTTCCTCGCTTTCCGAAGTGTTAGCGAGTTCA
>JAGCFN010000075.1 GCA_017650085.1 Bacteroidaceae bacterium
ATATATATCTACATCTCCCTCCGTTTTACCATTAAAAGCTATTCCTGTCGTATTACAACTTTCTCATTTTCTCACTTTCTCGGTAAAACGTGTGGGAGTATGAGAAGTTTTTCGTAACTTTACACCCGAAAACACTGACACAATATGAACGGATAGCCTAGGCAACAAAGTATGCCCTCTATTTCGCCCGTAAATGGCCTCAGAATCGCTTCAAATTCTTATGGCTTGTAATCTGCCGTCGGAGCAGAAACGGACGCTAAAAACAAAGCCCCCGCCAAACGAATGGTAGGGGCTGTGTAATTTGCTCCGTCGAGTTCTTAGACGATGCCTTGCGCCATCATGGCCTTTGCGACCTTCATGAAGCCGGCGATGTTGGCACCTTTGACGTAGTTGACGTAATCGCCTTCGCGGCCGTACTTGACGCACTGTTCGTGGATGCCCGACATGATCTGGTGCAAACGCTTGTCAACCTCATCGGCTGTCCAACTGATTCGCATCGAGTTCTGCGTCATCTCAAGTCCCGAAGTGGCCACACCACCTGCATTTACAGCCTTTCCAGGGGCAAAGAGCTGTTTTGCGGCAATGAACTTCTCGGCAGCTTCTGCCGTGCATCCCATGTTGCTGACTTCGGCTACACAAAGCGGTTTGTTGGCCAGAATCTTGTCTGCATCCTCGCCATTCAGTTCGTTCTGTGTGGCACAAGGCAGGTAGATGTCGGCTTTCTGTTCCCAAGGCTTCTTGCCCTCGAAGAACTGAGAGCCAGGGAACTGGTCGGCATAAGGCTGGCAGATGTCGTTGCCGCTGGCGCGAAGTTCGAGCAGGTAGTCAATCTTCTCAGCATCAAGCCCTTGCGGGTCGTAGATGTAGCCGTCGGGACCACTGATTGTGATGACTTTTGCTCCAAGTTCGGTAGCCTTCTTGGCGGCACCCCATGCCACGTTTCCGAATCCAGAGAGGGCCACCGTCTTGCCCTTGATGTCGAGCCCGTGTGTCTGCATCATCTGGTTGACGAAGTAGAGTGCGCCGAAGCCTGTCGCTTCAGGACGAAGGATGCTTCCTCCCCACTCGAGGCCTTTGCCCGTGAGGGTTGCGGCATGGAACTGTGTAGTCAGTTTCTTATACATGCCGAAGAGGTAGCCAATCTCTCTGCCACCCACTCCGATATCGCCAGCAGGCACGTCTACATCGGGACCAATGTACTTGAAAAGTTCAGACATGAATGCTTGGCAGAAACGCATGATTTCAGCGTCGCTCTTGCCTCTTGGAGAGAAGTCGCTACCGCCTTTGCCACCACCCATGGGAAGCGTTGTGAGGGCATTCTTGAAGGTCTGCTCGAAGCCAAGGAACTTCAGGATGCTGAGGTTGACTGAACTGTGGAAACGGAGTCCGCCCTTGTACGGGCCAATAGCGCTGTTGAACTGCACACGATAGCCCAGATTGACTTGCACTTCGCCTTTGTCGTCCACCCAAGGTACGCGGAAAGTGATGATGCGTTCAGGCTCGACAATGCGCTCCACAATCTTTGCTTTCTCGAACTCGGGGTGTTGATTATAAACGTCCTTGATGCTGTCCAACACCTCGCGGACAGCCTGAAGATACTCTCTTTCGCCTGGATGCTTCTGCTCCAAGCCTTGCATGATTTTTCCTACATCCATGATATTATGCGGTTTAAGGTTAAATGTTTGAAGTTTAATGGCTTATCCCAGTTCGTCGCACTCTTTGAGCCAGAGTTCTGGGCTTGCATCGCTCGGCATGCGCCAGTCGCCACGAGGACTCAGGGAGCAAGAACCCACCTTCGGTCCGTCTGGCAAGCAACTCCGCTTGAACTGCTGGGTAAAGAAACGGCGACAGAAAGTCCTGAGCCACTTGCGGATGGTGGCGTCATCGTATTTCTGGCCGAATGCCTGACGGGCCAAGAGGTATATCTTGGCAGGACGGAATCCCCATCTGAGCAGATAATAGAGGAAGAAATCGTGCAACTCGTATGGTCCCACAAGGTCCTCCGTCTTCTGCGTAATGTTGCCCTGTTCATCGGCAGGAATCAGTTCGGGCGAGATGGGCGTGTCTACAATGTCGAGGAGTGTCTGCCTCGTGCTTTCGTCCTTCGTCCTCTCTGCCACCCAATTGACGAGGTGCCTTACCAAAGTCTTTGGTACAGAGGCGTTTACACCATACATGCTCATGTGGTCACCATTGTATGTGGCCCATCCGAGTGCCAATTCGCTGAGGTCACCCGTACCTACCACGAAGCCATTCATCTGGTTGGCTGCATCCATCAGGATTTGTGTGCGCTCGCGAGCCTGTCCGTTTTCGTAGGTCACATCGTGCTTTTCCATATCGTGCCCGATGTCGTTGAAGTGCTGGATGCATGCCTCCTTGATGCTTATCTCGCGAATGGTAATGCCGAGCAGCTTCATGAGGTTCACAGCATTGGTGTACGTGCGGTCCGTTGTGCCGAAGCCTGGCATCGTGATGCCTACAATTCCACGACGATTCTTGCCAAGTCTGTCGAAAGCACTCACGCAAACAAGCAGGGCAAGTGTTGAATCAAGACCACCACTTATGCCTACCACAACTGTCTCTGCGCCAGTGTGTTGTATTCTTTTCGCTAAACCTTCGGTTTGAATGTCGAATATCTCTTGGCAGCGCTCGTCCAGACGTGCTCCTGTAGGTACAAAAGGATGCGCATCGATGGTTCGCGTCAAAGAGAACGGACGGGCGGGGACACGTTCTGTGTCAACTATGTTGGGCTGTCTCTTGCGTGAAGCACAAGCAGAGAAAGTGGTGTTCATCCTCCGCTCGCTACGAAGCCTTTCCACGTCAATTTCAGCCTCGAGCATCTGTGAATCGAACTGGTGACGTTTTGCCTCAGCCAGAAGTATTCCATTCTCGTAAATGAGACCCTTTCCGCTGAAAACAACATCCTGCGTGCTCTCGCCGAAACCACAAGCGCTGTAAACATAGCCGCAAATGCATCGGGCACTCTGTTGGGCAAGGAGGTTCTGCAAATAAGTGTACTTGCCCACGGCATCGCTGTCGGCGCTGAGATTGAAGATGATGTCGGCACCTTGCAATGTGAGCGTCGAACTTGGTGGAACGGGAGCCCAAAGGTCTTCGCAAATCTCTACGCCAAACGTGCATGAAGGCGTCGAGAAAAGCAGATTTGTGCTGACTGTCACTTGCTGTCCGCAGATGAGTACTGTTCCCTCAGGCACATCAGCACCGCTCTGGAACCAACGCTTCTCGTAGAACTCCTTGTAGTTCGGAAGGAAAGTCTTCGGCACAAGACCGAGTATTTTGCCTCGCTGCACGACTGCAGCACAATTGAGCAAGGCTCCACGATAGGGCACAGGCAAACCAACAATGCTGATGATGTTGAGGCTTCGCGTAGTGTTCATCAAGTGGATGAGCGCCATCTCTGCCTCGTCGAGCAAGAGTTGCTGAGCGAAGAGGTCGCCACAGGAGTAAGCGGTAAGCGAGAGTTCGGGCAGGCAGATGATTTCTATACCTTTACCTTCTGCTTGAATGACGAGCGACTCTATTTGCTCGACGTTGTACTGGCAGTCTGCAACCTTCACCGAAGGAATGGCCGACGCAACTTTGACAAATCCGTGATTCATGTGTACGATTTACTATGTTCGATGTATGATTTACGTTGCAAATATACAAATAATTCTTCATTATTCATTCCTCATTCTCCTTTTTTTTGTAACTTTGCTACAGAATCAATGAATATAGGTAGGTATAAAGTTAATTGAACATGAAACAGACCATCATCACCATTCTGCTTGTTCTTGTCGCGATGGCTGCGCAGGCACAGGGCGCTACTAATGTAAAAAGCCCGGACAGCAAGGAGCGTTGCATCTTTGGCGCGTGGGTGATGGTAAGCGAAACGGCTCCCGACGGGAAGGAAACAAAGTCGATATATACACAATATACTCGGTGCAAGATATACGACCCAGACAGCACCTATTACAGCGTACAGCTTCATGCCGTTGGCGACGAGATGATGATTATCGCCCACGAGATGGGTCGCTATCATCTCAGCGACTCCTTCTATATGGAGCGC
>JAGCFN010000076.1 GCA_017650085.1 Bacteroidaceae bacterium
CCCATCTTGATGTTTGTCTGGATGGAGTAGCTGTTCTCGTCGGCATTTGCCAGAACATGGGCGTTTTGGCGTGGACTGATGTCGTATGTGTACCATTCGTCTTCCTTGATGACAAAGGAGTGGGGCACACCTTTCGTGACGGGGTGTTGCTGGTCTTCAAGCCAAACTGTCGCATCACACTTGTCGGCTATGTAGTTCTGGTAGCGTATCTTGCCCAAGAAGTCTGAGAACCAGTCCCACATGGGGTAGCCGTCGAACTCGCCAAGCAAGCTTGCATGATGGAATCCGATGTAGCCTCCGATGCCTTTGTCTATGTAGCTCTGCATGTCTTTCTGTGCTGCTTTGCTCCATGCATAGGGCGGATAGTTCAGTTGAAGAATGAGTTGGTACTTCTGCAGCTCGCCTTTGCCGATTTCTTTTGCTGAGTTCAAGACTGTCAGCTCGATGTTGAAGCGTTCCTTCTGACTCTCCAGCCATTGCAAACCTGCAGCAGTAAAGCCTTCGTGCAAGCCTCCCCGTTCAGCCAATACCAATACTTTTCGAGGTTCGGAAGTGCTTTTCTTGTCTGTCTTTGCTTGGCAAAGAGTGGTGGAGAAGCACATTAAAACTGCTGAAAACAAACACAAAACGATGCGTCTTACCATATCTTCTGTTCTTATTAATTATATGCGACTTTGCGTCCTTCTTCTATGATGATGCCTTTCTTTTTCTTTGGAGAAACGATTTTCCTGCCATTCAAATCGTAGGGAAAAACTTGGACTTTGGACTCTGAACGATGGACCTCGTTGATTCCCGTCACTGTGTCTGTTTGGTCTTCAACGGTATATTTCTCGCCATCCTTTTCTCCTGTAATGCAGAGGTAACAGTCTGAATGAATGCCTGTTATGTCAACTGTTTGCTTGTTTCCACTTGTGTTGGTTACGACGAGGTTGAGGTATTGCTCTGGCGAGGTGAGCCGATAGCTCTGATAGTACCATCTCTTTCCGTCGATATCTGTGCGATTGTTAACGCGTTTGCCAGGCCAATTCCCGCTAAACTGCATATTGTTGTTGTCCCACACATAGAAAGACATGTTTGCCCAAGTGATATCCGTATGGACATAAATGGTGATGTTGTGAGGTTCGAAGATGCTGTACTGGCGACTTTGTACGCCCAGAACGGTTCCGTTCGACAGGATGCCAGCCTTCAGGGTGCAGGAGGATTCGATGTTCAGAATGCTTCCACTCGCCACTTGAGCACTCTCGGCAGTTGGCGTGGAACCATCCAATGTATAGACAATCTTGGCTCCTGAGAGGTTGCTTATTGCCGTGAGTTTGACCTTCAAAGGCCCTTCGTAGGTTCCATCAGGCACATCCATCCAAACGGTATTGGCGTTACGGTTCAGGAGATAACGGAACCCTTTGCCAGATAGGATTTCTGTGTATTGGGAACTGCCTGCGTTATAGCTGTTTGGCGAGTTTCCAACCACACAAAGCAGGGTGGCGTTCTTGCCTGTAGTGGCTTTTGCGTAGTAGTTCACGGCACTGTATCTCTCCTGAGTGGAAGAGGTGTTCGTGATGCCTGCAAGTTTTCTGGCCAGTATCATTTGCTTGATGGTGTACTTGCAGTCCCGCCAATGTTTGTAGAAGATGCAGGGTGTGCCAGGCATAGCCAAGAGGTAAGCGTTTGCGGCAAGCGTGTCTGAGCGGATGGGGTCTTGCTCTGCTGTGTTGCTCCGATACTCTGTGTCGTGATTCTCCACAAAGGTGACGGCATACTGTTTGTAGTAGTCTTCAGCCGAGAGAGGTTTCTGGTCCAAACCCAACCAACGCCAGTCCCTATTGTTGATGGCGTCTCGAACCCGATAACGGAACTGGAAGTCGAAGGCTGCGCTGGTAGGCGTGTCCGAAACATAGCCTCGCGTATAATTCACCCATTGCCTGATTTTCTCTGTGCTGTCCCAGTATTCGCCCACGCTAAAGGCAGGTTTCGCATAAGTGTTATAGTCGGCTATGAAACTCGCCCAAAAGCCTTTCACCATATCATAGCGAAAGCCTGTATAGCCGATATCCTCGATGAGGAACTTCAGATAGGCTTTGACGCTCTTCTGGACATTCTCGCTTTGGTGGTCCAGGTCGCGGCATCCAGACCAATCCTCGCCTGTGTCATCGTTTTCCGAAACAGACAGGCCGTTCTGACTTGCCCAGTCGGAAGTGGCTCCACCATCATCGTTCCTGCAGATATCCGTTGGGAGCATCTGATAGGTTTCCCCGTTATAAGTCTCCGCAGGATAGTCCACCCACGACCCGTTCACGCCCAAATTGTTCCGATGATTGACGACAACATCGGCTATGAGACCAGTCCCTCTTTCCCGATAAGTGGCAATCATGCTCCTCAGTTGCGCTTCGGAACCGAAGGAACTGTTCTGGTTGAAGTAATAGACGGGCATATATCCCATCGAATTATGGCTTCTGTTGCACCAACCGCTTTGTGGAACCCAAATCAATTGGAAGTATGGGGCAATCTCATCAGCCTGTGCCTCGAGCTTTGCCCAAGTCGTTTCGTCGAAGGAGTCCCAATAGAATCCTTGCAGCATAACTCCTTCATAATCAGCAGGCCAGCCTTGCGAGAAGGCGGACAAATGCAGGGAGATTGCGAGGAGCAAAAGGGTGAGTCTTTTCATATTTCTCGAGGTCTTTCTGGACGAGGCTCGTGTCGTCCGTAAACGTCACACTAGTAAAATGCAAACTTGACACTAGTAAAATGCAAACTTGACACTAGTAAAATGCAAACTTGACACTAGTAAATTGCAAACTTCACACTAGTAAATCGCCAACGTCACACTATACGTTTTGAATCGTCACTTGGGTAGTTTGTAACGGTCACCAGTCTGCTTGATTATTTCGCGCTTGAAGCGTTCAGGATAACCTGGGCGAAGAACAGGTCTGGGATTGCCTCCAGGTGTCTTCTCATACTGTCCACTCTCATCCATCCGCTTGACTGCCATATCGTTATACTTGACGATGATGAGTTGGGCAAGCTGGTTCCATTCGTCCATCATAGCTCCTGCAACACGATGACTGTGAGCCGAAAGATATTTGACGGCTTCCTCTTTGCTCATGCTTGCCGCTTTGTCCTCGACCTCAGTCTGCAGAGAGTTGTAATCCGCCTCCAGTCTGTCGCGAACTTTCTGCAGTTCAGGGA
>JAGCFN010000010.1 GCA_017650085.1 Bacteroidaceae bacterium
AACGACTGCTTTTTGATGAACTCGAACAAACAGAATGAAATCAAAGAAAACTACTTTTTCTTTGCAATCATCCCCTTTTTTTCGTAACTTTGCATCGTAAAACGAAAGCTCTCGCAAAGTATTGCAACGATGAACAAGAATGGTACAAAGAAGAGACACCACTTTATGAGGCTCCTTGCAAGGCTGCCTTTGGGAGTTCTGTACTTGCTGAGCGACATCGCCTATCCCATTGTATATTACGTGATTAGATACAGGAGAAAACTCGTTCGAGAGAACCTCGAATGTTCTTTTCCTGAGAAAGACAAGCAAGAAATCCTGCGCATAGAAAAAGCTTTCTACCGCAATCTTTGCGATGTCTTCATCGAAGCCTTCAAATGTCTCAACATCTCGGATCAGGAGATGCAAAGGCGAGTGGAAATCCTCAACTGCGAATTGCCGGAAAGACTGGCAGCTGAAGGCAAGAACATCTTCATGCTTCTTGGTCATCTAGGCTGCTGGGAATGGTATCAGGAAGTCTGTATGCGATACAACAAGCCTAAGAAAGGTGGTGAAATATACAAGCACATCGAGAACAGATACTTCGCTTCGCTCATGCACGAACTGCGCAGTCGCTGGAATACGACACAGATAGAAGCCAAACAAACAGTCAGAACTCTGCTCAAATGGAATGCAGACGGAGAACCTTTCCTGTGCGGCTTCATCCAAGATCAAAGGCCAGACACGAAGCCAAAGGACGCTATCACCTTCCTCAACCAACGAACATGCTTCGCTCCTGGAGCAGAAGAAATCGCGAGAAAGGTAAATGCTGAACTCGTCTATCTTGATGTAGAGAAACCTTCTCGAGGGCATTACAAGCTGACATTCACAGAGATGAAACCCAGCGAAGAAGACTGCGGAAGCCCTTATCCCTTGTCGCGAACCTTCTGGCGACTAATGGAAAAGACCATACAACGACAGCCCGAAATATGGCTTTGGTCACATAATCGCTGGAGCAGACGAACTCACTCATGAACAAAGACACACAAAACAACTTCCCCATAGACGTCGTCATTACTTGGGTGGACGGTAATGATCCCGCTCTCAACGCGAAAAGAGCAGCCTACATCCAGCCGAACGAAGCCCACGAGAAAGACATTGCTGCCCCCACTCGCTACGCCAATCGAGGTGAGATCTACTGGTGTGTTCGCTCTGTTAACAAGTTCATGCCGTGGGTTCGACGTATCTTCCTTGTAACAGACGGACAGGATCCTCACATAGAAAGCCGTATTCCTCTGGAGATTGTCGACCATAAAGTCATCTTCCGAGGCTACGAACAATACCTGCCGACCTTCTGCACATCAAGCATCGAAGCTATGCTCTGGCGCATCCCTGACCTTAGTGAACACTACATTTACCTCAACGATGACTTCATGGTCTGCCGTCATGTCACCCCAGATATGTTCTTTCCTCATGCTGGACACGTACTTTTGCATGCTCGCAAAGCCTCCCTTTTCTGGACAAGAGCCTGGTATTCGTTCAAATACTTCTGCGGCATAACTTGTCGTGTTAACCATATACAAAGGATGATGAATGCAGCCACAATTGCTGGCAACAACAAGACTTTCATCCGACTTGCCCACACGCCCTACCCTCTCCTGCGCAGCACATTGGAGAAGTTCTACACCCAACACCCCGATCGCCTCATCCAAAATATACAGAATCGCTTCCGCAGCTTGCAACACTTCCGCACCGACGAGATCTGCTACACCCTGCTTCACGACGAAGGAAGACTGCAGCTACAACCCATTCGGCCTGTACTCATGCGATACTATTCCAAGAAAGGAATGGCCCAACTGGAATGGACATTACGACGTGTGACCAAGCCCAACAGTACAGTTTGCTTTGCATGTTTTTACGCTTTGGACCAAGTGAGCGACGACATCTATGCCCGCATCAGCCAGTTTGCCGAGGAATTGCTAAAAGAATAAAGAACAAGGACAACAATTCCAGCCTTTATCAGAACCCAAGCAAGCATTTAAGATAGTACTTCCAAAAGTTGAATCGACGCAATATCCTCTGACATAAACTCTGAGGAACACCAATAAACGTCCTGTCTATCATTTGTTGCGACGCCTCATAAACTGAAAGATATCTCCTCGGATAACGATAGTTTTGCACTAACTCCTTGATTTCTTTGTCCGTGAACTCCACATTAAAGACGTCTTTATGAAAGCGTCTGACCCTTCGCACCTTCTCCTGGAACTTAAGAACAGGGGCCTGCGTTGAAAATCCTCCCGTTGAAAATGTGACAAAAGCCTTGCTTGCAAAACATGCTTTATGACCTGAAGCAATGAGACGAAGCGTCAGATCATGGTCGCCACCCATACGATAAGACGGGTCGAAACCATTCACCTCAATAAGAGCTGAGCGCCGATACAGCATGGATTGATGTGGAATGGTAGGGAATATGAAAAGTCTGTGAAGGTGACGCTCAGGATGTCTATGCAAACGATGAAGTAAAGGGGAACCTGTCGGCACTATTGGTGCGAAGGTGAAACTGCAGTCACTCTCTTCCAAAGCCTTGTAGGAAAGTGCAAGTCCGTCGTTTCGATGATAGTAATCATCCGAGTTGAGGAAGATGACATATTTGCCTTTTGCAAGTGCTATTCCACGATTCATCGCATCATAAATACCGGAATCGGGCTTGCTTAGGATGCGGATATCATAGCATTTGTTCTCGTATTTCGAGAGGAATTCAAGTGTTCCGTCGGTAGAAGCCCCGTCTATTATGACATGTTCTACCGTTACTCCCGTTTGATTTTGCACAGAGTCGAGATTCCGAGCGAACAGTTCCCGTCTGCCGTCTTTCAGCGGATTGAAGCAAACTGTCACAACTGTCACATCCGGATTGGCTTGTGAATGTTTGCCTGGTTTCAGCAAAACTTCGTTCTGGAAGGCTTCCGCAGATAGAATCTCAGAGAACATGATCGAATCTTTCGGGTATTTTGACTACGATTCTCAACTCGAACATCGCAGGCTTGTTCAAGGCATAAGGGGGTCGACACCAAGTTTGACAAATGCGAGCAAAGCGGGTCCATCTATCGAAATCGCGAGCCTTTTTCTCTGTTGCGTACTTGATGGTTCGGCTTCGTTTATAGATATGTTTCTCCCAACCCTGTGCTTTTCTGTCCGCATCACCAAGCCTCCCTTCCAAAATCTTACTGTCTGCATAACCAAAATGCAGGAGATACAAATCTGAGGCAATGTGGAAGTTATGCCCTTTGACACGATGGAAACCACTGCCCCATCTGCAAGGCTTTGCGATGATGGAAGGTTTCGTATAGCGTGTTCCTATTTGTGCATAGTGGCGTTGACTGAGGAAAGTCCGTTCCGAGGTGAGGTCTTCTTCCTCGCCAAGCTTTTGTCCGAAGTCGAGTCCTAAGGGTGAAAGACTGATGTCGATGTCCTGATTCGACAGATATTCCTTGAGACTTTGGCCCAGTTTGGGGTCGACGACTATGTATTCGTCTGCATCAACACCTATCACCAACTCGTAACCTTTGGCAAAAAGCTCAGTCGCTTTCTTGGAAAGGAAACGCAATCGCTCCTTTTCTGCCGCAACAACTTGGTTACCTATTTTGGGGTGAAGATATGTGTTCGTTCCCTTACAGATGTCTGCAACCGCTTGATCTTCGCCGTCGTAGTATATGTAGAGGTTCTCCTTACCGAGTTCTCCCCCGTAATAATCCACCCACTTCCCTAAGAAGAAGTCATCGTTACGGACCATCGTAAGAGCAGCTATATGCTTGAGTTTAGGCATTTTACGTAATACTTTATGTAGTTGAACCAGCTGGAGACCCATGTGAAAGGTCCCCTTGGAACACCAAGAAAGCGTTCCCTTATGAGTCGATGTGTTTGCTTATACAAGCCCAAGTACTTGCGTGGAAAGACGTGATGAAGGATGATTTGCTCCACTTCCCGACTGGTCATCTCTGTCTTGAAGAACTCTTTGAAGAAGCTTTGCAGACAGAGAATACGTTCCTTGATGGAAAGCTCATGGTATTCTGTGGAGAAACCTCCAAGGCTGAAAGTCGTAAATGAGTGTGGGACGAAACAACCTTTGGCTCCCTCTTCTATCATACGCAAAAGGAGGTCGTAGTCTGCAGCAGAGCGATAGTTGGTGTCGAAACCGTCGAGTTTCAAAAGCAGGTCCCGCAAGGTCAGCATGGATTGGTGCGAGAAAGGAAAGCTGATGAGAAAGCGATGGAGTCGTCGTTGAGGGGCTTGTTGTGGACGACGAAGCAGAGGAAAGCCTGCAAAGCGTATGGATGCGAAGGAAAACACGCAGCCAAAATGCTCAATTTTCTCGATGGAATGGGCCATTCCTGAATGATTGTGGAAATAATCATCGCTGTTAAGGAAGATGATATATTTACCTCGAGAGAGAGCGATTCCTCTGTTCATCGCATCGAAAATGCCGTCATCCGAAAGGCTCAAAATGCGAATGTCGTACCTCGTATTGTTGTATCCTTTCAGCCATTCAAGGGTTCCATCGCTGGAAGCACCATCCACAATAATGTGTTCCAAACGCACATTTTCCTGTGCTTGGACGGAATCGAGGTTCTTTTGGAACACCTCTTTCCGACCTGCTTCGAGTGGATTGAAACAAACCGTCACGACAGAAACTTCAACGTCCCCAGTGACGTTGGCAATCTTAACGTGTGACGTTGGCGATTTTGACGTGTGACGTTGGCCAACGTCACTGCAGTCGTTTGGCAACGTCACTGCAGATGTTTGAGAGGGCACCTCGTTTTCCCTGTTCCTGCTTGCTTCCTTGACGATGAGAAGTCCTGCAAATTCTTCTATGGACGGTATTCTCGACATTCCTTCTTAGTGCGTTCCTCCTTTCATCATTTGCAGAAAATATAGGTCAGCAAGAGTATGTTCACGACGAGCAAAACACAGCAAATGATAACGAGCAAACGGGTATCTTTCTTGTGTTTAGCACGTTTGGCCTTCAGGAACGCTATCTTCTCGTTAAACTTCTCCCTTTCTCCGAAAAGAAGATTGCTGGCTTTGAACATCCGCGTCTTCAGCCTTCCAAACTCCTGCTTGTAGTCGGACAGGCTTTCGTAAACGGCCAAGTATTTCTTTGTAGCCACCTCAATGTTCAGATTCTCAAGGGCATACTCGCGACTCCAAACCGCCAACTCAGGACTGTACTTCTGCATTTCGGCAATGAAGGACTGCTCGTCGTACTTAATGCGACTCGCTTTACCAGTACAGTTGCACGACATGCTCTTCTCGATATTCTCAGGTGTGAGCATCCCTTCGCCAAGGAACTCGCTCATGTATTTCTCGCTGTAGTCATACACGAGCACCGCTCTTCCACAAGCCATCGCATCGTAAGCTGACCGGCCTAAGCCGACAACAAGGTCGCTCTGGTTAATGACATCCTCTATCGACCAGACATTATTCTGATATTTATTGCAGTGAAGGAACTTGACATTCGCTTGTTCACAACACTTCCTGATGAAGTCGTTTGCGATGTCAGACTGGCAAAGAGACAATACTGTGGTAAGTGTCTGGGAGACAGGTTTCTTTGGATAGAATCGTTTGCAGTCAATGCCGTTTGGAATTACGGTTGCTTCGAAGCCCTGACTTCGCAAGTGTTCTTTCACCTCTTCCGACACGCCTACAAATGCATCAGCAAAAGGTGAAGGCTGTTCCAACTCGGGAATAGTTCCATGACAAGTCTGAATGATGTATCCGTAAGGCCAGAGTTTCTCGACGACAGTATTGTGATTCGCAAGGATGAGGTCATAGTGGTTGGCAGACATGAAAGGGATTCCCTGCTCTTCAAGCAAGGAAGACACTTTGCCACGAACAATGCCGAAATGTTCCACATCGTGTCCCAATCGCTTCAACTCCATTGCAAGAGCATAAGTGTAGTTCTCCGTTCCTCCTGTTTTAGCCAGGTAATGTGTGCCCAACAGTATCTTCATCGTCTTACAATTGTTGCATGTCGTAGAGTCGTTTATAGTAGCCATCCTTTGCTATGAGCTCGTCATGCTGACCGCTTTCCACAATTTCCCCTTCGTAGATGACATGTATGATGTCAGCATGTTTAATGGTGGAGAGACGATGAGCAATGGCGATGGTGGTGCGGCTCTTCATCAAACGGTCCAAAGCCTCCTGTACGAGGTGCTCGCTTTCCGTGTCGAGGGCAGACGTAGCCTCATCCAGGATGAGGATTGGAGGGTTCTTCAGGATGGCTCGAGCTATGCTGACTCGTTGTCTTTGACCTCCTGAAAGTCGTCCTCCTCTGTCGCCGATGACCGTATCATAGCCTTTTTCTGTTTCCATGATGAAGTCGTGGGCATTCGCTATCTTTGCCGCTTCGATGACTTGTTCCATTGTAGCATTCTCCACACCAAACGCTATGTTGTTGAAGAAGGTGTCGTTGAAGAGGATTGCTTCCTGATTGACATTGCCGATGAGGGCTCGGAGATCGTGAATCCTGACTTCGCGAATATCCTTTCCATCGACAAGAATCTGTCCTTCGCAAACATCGTGATAGCGTGGAATCAAGTCGACCAGAGTGGATTTTCCTGAGCCTGACTGGCCAACCAGAGCAACTGTCTTGCCTTTTGGAACAGTAAGATTGATGTGTTTCAGGACATCGCGACCTTTATTATAATAGAAGGAAACGTCTCTCAACTCCACCTTTTCCTCGAAACTCTCCAAAGGTTTCGGCTCTGCAACCTCTTTTATTGGATTCTCTGCCTTGAGGATATAGTCGATTCTTTCCATTGAAGCGAGACCCATAGGAATCATGTAAGCCTGTCGCGTCAAGTCCTTGATGGGGTTGATGACGCTGTAAAGAATGACCATATAGAAGATGAAAGTCGAGGCGTCGATGAAGCCATCTCCCTCGAGAATCAGCCAGCCTCCGAACAGAAGGACTATGACGATGATGAGTGTTCCCATTGTTTCCGATACGGGATGGGCAGCGTTGATGCGCATCATCATGCTTATCATGCCCTTTCGGAACTCGTTGTTGATGTAGTTGAAACGCTTGGCCATCTTTTCTTCGGCGATGAAAGCTTTGACGATTCGAAGGCCGCTAAGTGTTTCCTCTATCTGTGCCATTATCTCCGAAAGCCCTGCCTGGACGCTTGCCGACTGGTTCTTCAACCGCTTGGTGACTGTTCCCATAAGCCATGCAGCTGGTGGTGTGACGACAAGGACAAAGACGGTGAGCTGCCAACTTACTGTGAAGAGGGTTATGAAGCAGATGATGATAGCGATAGGTTGCTGGATAAGGGTTGAGATGGCAGACGTCACAGAGTTCTCCACAATCTGTATGTCTGTACTCATACGGACGATAATGTCACCTTTTCGCTCAGCCGAGAAAAAACTCAAAGGCAATCGCATCACCTTGTTATACATGTCCATTCGGATGTCACGCACTACTCCTGTACTCAAAGGCATCATGATATTGGCGGCTCCCCAATAGCCGATACACTTCAAGGCAGTCATGAAGACGAGTATTCCTCCCATCATACAGAGCGTGAGGAAAGGGCCGTTCGCGGCTATCAGCCCTTGCACCCAAGCATATGCATTGTTCACAATCAGGTCTTTATCCAAAGTGCTCCAGGTCCATTCCTTGTAGGTGTAGACGTTTTGGTCTATCTTGAAGAGGATATTCAGAATGGGAATAAGCACCACGAAAGAGAAGACGTTGAGCCATTGTGCTATGATATTCAGCACGATAGACCATACAATGTAAATCTTGTAAGGTCGGAAGTAACGCTTCACTATTTCGAGGAATTGCTTTATCATCTTGTCTTCTTTCTTCGTTCTGTGTGGGTCGTTGCAAAAGATGGCGTTAGTCGTTGGCAATCGTAACACTATACAATCGCAATCGTAACACTATACGTTTGCCATCATAACACTATATGTTTGCTCTCGTCACACTAGTCATTTTCCATGCAATTGTTCTAACTGGTCATAACTGGTTTGCAGGATGGCTTTTGCTCGCATGATTCGAAGGCCGTCATCTGCCGGTTCCTCCATCATTACGGCATCCCCATTGAGGTCATATATGCTTGTGCCAGTACTGTCGGCAAAGAGCAGACCGGCTGGATAGTTGCAGTAAACAAACGGATATGTGTAAGTTTGGCTCAGGACATTACGGCTCCAGATGTATTCATCATGACTGATGCCAAGTTGAGATAGCAGGGTTGCCGCGATATCACTCTGGTTCATAAGGACTTCCATCCTGCGTGGCGCCTTTACAGCTCCCCCTGTCCAAAGCATCGGAGCCCTGAAGAAACCTGGGTCTTTATAACTCTGCTTGTAGAGGTAACCGTGGTCTGGAATCATGATGACCAACAGATTGTCCCACGCTGGAAGCTGCTTCAACGAGTCGATCATGCAGGCTATACTGTAATCGGTATAGGCGAAGGCATTCAGAATCTTGTCGTCCAAACGATGATAGGGAACATCCCAAGGCTCGTGACTCGACAATGTCTGAGCCACAAGAAAGTGGTGTCCGTCCTCCCATTCGCTGATGAGTTTGCAAGCTTTCTGCAGGGCAGTACTGTCGTTCACTCCCCAAGAGCCGCTCTTCTCCTCTTCGCTGAAGGCCGTATCATCATAGAGGTTAGCAAAGCCCATGTCTTCCAAGTACTTACGCTTCCCCATATTCGTCATCGCCCCACCATAGATATAGCCTGTTTCGTAACCCTCCTTTGTCAGACTACGGGCAAGGGAAGGGAGCGAAGAATGCGTCTCAGTCTGTCTCATCAAACCGATATCCGTATAACTCAACCAGCCACTGAAGGCAGAAACTGTGCCTCTGTCTGTTCGGAAAGAATTGCTATAGTAGTTCTCCCAAAAGATACCTTCTGGAATGAAGCGTTTCCAACCTGGAGCCACATCAGGCAATCCACCCAGTTCTTCCACGAAACGACTGCCAAAACCTTCGATGAAAACGACCAGAATGTCAGGTCGAAGAGTGTTGAGCAGGCTGTCTTGAACATCATTTGCAGGCTCTGGATAGAGTCCCTTAAAGAGGTCAGAACGGTCCTCTTCAGACAGTAAATTGTAACGTTTATCGTAGTTCTTGGTCAGACGAACGCTTTTTGCAAAGGCATAGACAGGATTTACGGCTGCATGATTGGCAAGTTGTGTGGGATGAGGCTTCGAGGTGTAAACGTCACCTTGATGCATCCAAAGAACTCCCGAAACAAGCAAAAAGAGCCATATTATACTGATATTGCGATACCAAAGGCGTTCTGTATTTCCTGTCGGCAAAGTCTTGGGAGTCAGGAAGATGCAGGGAACGATGGTCCACAAAGCAAGCAAAAGCAAAAGTCCAGCCCTTATCAGGATGAAGGAAAGGCTGACACTATTGGTGGCTCCTTCTGGTGAAGCGGCATAACTCAGCATTACCATTCCGAGCTTGAACTGCCAGAACTCGTACATTATGGCATCAGCCACAATGATGACAGCAACGGCAAGTCCCATCACTATATAGTAAGGAGTGAGCCAAGCCCTGAGCCTAAAACCAGAATGTCGAAGGGCAAACAAGCCGACAAGCCAAGGAATGGCGAGCAACATGGCTGCCACCATCAAGTCGTGCTCCACGAAGCCTCGCCAACAAGCACTTGCCACATCAGCAAACGAGAGCTGCTCTATGTCGCGATTATTCAAGACGAATCCCACTCTGCCTATCAGGAAAACGATAAGCAGATGACAGTAGAGATACTCGAGAAAGTGTATGCTTCGCTTCATGGCATAGGTTGTGTTACTATTTTCTGCCAAAGTCGGCAGGTATTTCGCCCCATTCTTCTGTGTTCCACTTCAGCACTTCGGCATGTTTTGGATTCTGCCAAAGCCAATCCTCAGCTCGAATCACGAGGTCGAGAACCTGGGCTGTCTGTTCGTCTCGCTTCAGTGTGGTCTTCGCTTTCTTGTTCCGCACCCAAGCCATTCCGCTGATGCTGTCGCTATAGACCTTCATGTCCCAGCCATTCTTCTTGATGAGGGCGAGGGCATGAACGATGGCAAGGAACTCGCCGATGTTGTTCGTGCCTTGGATAGGACCGAAGTGGAACATCCTTTGCTCGTTGCCAAGATAGACGCCCTGATACTCCATAGCACCAGGATTCCCACTACAGCCTGCATCCACAGCAATGGCGTTGAAGTCGACTTTGCCTTTCAGTTTCTCGTAGTCCATACTTTACATTCTCTCTGGCACCTCGATTCCGAGCAAGCCCATACCGTTCTTGACGACCTGACTGACTGCTGAAGAGAGCACGAGTCGGACTTGACGCTTGGCTTCGTCCTCTTCCTTGAGAACGCTGAAATCGTGGTAGAACTGGTTGTATTCCTTGACGAGGTCGTAACAGTAATTGGCGATACAGCTTGGGTTGTAGTCTTGTCCGGCCTGACGAACTGCAGTCTCGAAGCCTTGCAGCCTTTGAATGAGGCTGATTTCCTTCTCTGCGAGCTCAACTTCGAAAGCCTTGTCGTCCAAAGTTATCTTGTCGTTCCACTTCCTCAGGATGCTTCTGATTCTTGCGTAAGTGTACTGAATGAAGGGGCCAGTATTGCCGTTGAAATCGATACTTTCTTCCGGATTGAAGAGCATATTCTTTCGCGCATCCACCTTAAGGATGAAGTACTTGAGCGCACCCATGCCTACGATTCGTGCTATCTCCTGAGCCTCTTCCTCTGTTATGCCTTCGAGCTTGTTGACTTTGTCTGCCGAGAGTTCCTTCGCATCCTGTATCATCGTAGCAATCAGGTCGTCAGCATCCACAACGGTGCCTTCCCTGCTCTTCATCTTACCGTTTGGCAGTTCCACCATTCCGTAGGAGAAGTGAACGAGGTCCTTGCCCCACTTGAAGCCCAACTTGTCGAGCAAGATGCTGAGCACCTGGAAGTGATAGTTCTGTTCGTTGCCCACAACATAGATCATCTTGTCGATGGGATAGTCCTGAAAACGCAGTTTGGCAGTACCGATGTCTTGCGTCATATAAACGCTTGTACCATCGGAACGGAGCAAGAGCTTCTCGTCGAGACCTTCTTTGGTGAGGTCTGCCCACACACTTCCGTCTTCACGACGATAGAAGAAGCCTTTCGCGAGGCCTTCCTCCACTTTTTCCTTGCCTTCGAGATAGGTTTCGCTCTCGTAGTAAATCTTGTCGAAAGAGACACCCAAAGCCTTGTAGGTCTCGTCGAAACCAGCATAAACCCACTCGTTCATCTTCTTCCAAAGGCCGCGAACTTCAGGATCGTTCTGCTCCCATTTCACCAGCATTTCGTGGGCTTCCTTGATGAGGGGAGCCTCCATCTTTGCCTGTTCCTCGTCCATTCCCGTCTTTTCGACGAGCTCGCGCACTTCCTCGCGATAGTGCTTGTCGAAGGCCACATAGTAATCTCCAATGAGGTGGTCGCCCTTCTTGCCTGAACTTTCAGGAGTTTCGCCGTTTCCCCACTTCAGCCAAGCCAGCATGGACTTGCAGATGTGGATGCCTCTGTCGTTCACGATATTTGTCTTAACCACCTTGTTTCCATTGGCTTGCATGACTTGAGCCAAAGCCCATCCGAGCAGATTATTGCGGACATGGCCGAGGTGAAGGGGTTTGTTCGTGTTGGGCGAAGAGTACTCGATCATGACGAGCGGACTTTCGTCTGTGACGGGAAGGAAGCCGAACTTGGGGTTCGTCTGCACCTCTTGCAGCAGACTTATCCACTCGCGCGAACTGATGCTCAAGTTCAGGAAGCCTTTCACGGCATTGAATCCGCTAATGACTTCCGGCATCTTCTCTTTCAGTCGCTGTCCAATCTCCAGAGCCGTAGCATCTGGAGCCTTGTGACTCATCTTGGTAAAGGGGAACACAACGAGGGTTATCTGGCCCTCGAACTCAGGTCTGGTCTGCTGCAACTGCACCATTTTATCGGGCACTTGCTGACCGTAAAGTTCCTCCACAATGGCCTTCACGGCCTCTGTTATCTTGCTTTCTATTTTCATATTTTGCTACCTTATTATATATAATATGCGGGGACAAAGGTACGAATAAGTGAGCACAATACAAAAGGAAAACGCAAGTTTTTCCTTTTATTGTCGAGCGAGAGTACTTTCGAGGTTTACCTCAAAGGTACGAAAATCCTTTGGGAAAAGCAAGGAAAGAGAGGGAAAATAGGCGAAACAAGCAATCTAAACTGAAAACTTGGCTAGAGTCGTTGCCAAACGTATAGTGTTACGATTCGAATCGTATAGTGTTATGATTGCAAACGTATAGTGTGACGTTTGCGATTTACTAGTGTGACGATTGCAATTTACTAGTGTGACGATTGCAATTTACTAGTGTGACGATTGCGATTTACTAGTGTGACGATTGCGAACGTCACCTTTGTCGTTTGCTCGAGGCCTTGCCTCCTACTTCTCCACCACCATTTCAAACTGGCAGAAGGAGTCAGTCTGATGAGCTAAATGCTTAGTCATTGGTGAGATGCCAAACAAGGGACTATAGGTCGAAGCCTTTATGGTCTTGCCGTCAGGAAGGAATTCAAGGAGGCGAAGCCAGCCGTCACCACCATTGCCTCCACCCAGGTATTGTATGTTGAACATCATTTGATGAACGTCCTTTCCTGCAGAGTTCTTGTCGCATCTGTAAGCATTATTCACTTCGTGATCGTAGCTGCTGCCAGGCTCTTTCCCATCGTCGGAAGCCGGATGACCTGTATGTCCGCACACAGCAAGCCTGATGTTCTTGCAGGGATAAAGCAGTTTCTCCCAAATCTCTCTGCCGAAATTGCGTGGTTGAATCTTGTATCCCTCGTTATCAGTGTACTTTGCAGTCTTGCCTCTAAGCAGAGAATGTGTGAGGAAGATGACAGTATTATCCTGATACTTCTCATTGTTACAGAGCTCTTTAGCCCAGTCGAGAACTTCATCTCTTGGTGCCCACTCTGTTCCGATGACGAGGAGCTTGCCCCAACTTTTCGTTTTGAATTCCCAAGCGGCATTCTCCAGAGAAGCCTTCCCTTCTCGATTGGGGAAAGCTGCTACGATGTGATTGGCAGTCAGATGGTTGCGTTCGTAGGTATAGTACTCAGGATAATGCGTGAAAGCCTCATCGCCTCGAGTGTAACCATACTCATGATTGCCTGCTGCTATAATGTAGGGAACGCGACCGTCAAGCCTTTCGAGACAATGGCTGGACCACTCCCACATCTGCTTGCTGGTCTGATCTACTGACCCTCGACCTGGCACAATATTCTCGTTTCGCTGAATCAAATCGCCAGTAAAAAGCACCGCCTTGATGTTGAGGTTCTCGATGTTGTCGGCCACCCAAGCTGTGCAGAGTTCGTAGATGGGCTGATAGATGCTGCGTTTTGAGTAGCTTTGCACATCTCCAAACACAACGAAAGTGAACGATTCTGAGTCGCTCAATTGCTGACGGTCAACCCTGTTTTGTGCCAAAATCATCGATGAAATGGCCCAAAAACAGAGTATCGAGAGAATTCGTTTCTTCATGGATCAGTTTGTTTAAGGCAGAATTTTACTGCTTTCTCGTCAGCTTGAACTTGGTCTTCTCGTCCATTTCTCCGTAGAGGAACTTGCCGTCGTTGCTCAACGTAAGTGTGTCCCTATCCTTTCCGTCTACGCAAATGACCATATTCTCCTTGACGAAATACTGCATCTTCTGAGTGGAGGGAATGACTGCGATGGCGGCTTTTATCGCTTTTCGCTTTGCCCAACTGATTCCGGCTTTCTTCATGGCTTCTTCGTCAAGCTCCATTTTCATCTGCATCACCAGTTCCTTGTCCGTCTTGAAGGTGGCTGTGACGGATGTCTTCATGCCTTTCATGAGGGCTTCAGCCATTTTGCGAGCCTCTTCGGCCTCTTTCCTGACCTTTTCCTTTTCCTCGTCTGTCAGGGCTCTTCCCTTCTTCTTTTCGGCTTTGGCAACTTCCTCGCGAATGGTTTCGTCTATCTTCGAGTCAATCTCTTTCTGCTTGTTTTTGACCTCCTCGGCCATGATGTTGGGATGGTAATAGACGCGCCCCACAAGGCTTGTCTGCGCTTGCGCCCCAACGAAAACCGTTGCAGTCAGAACGATTATTGAAAACAGTCTTTTCATCTTAGTTTTGCTTGTCGTTATTTATCCAGTATCTGAGCTGCATGTTCCTTGGTGTTGACCTGCTTGCCGGCAAAGATTTGCTCGATGATGCCGTTCTCGTCGATGATGAATGTCGTGCGAATGGTGCCCATCGTCTTCTTTCCGTACATCGTCTTCTCGCCCCAAGCACCCATTTCTTCCAGGAGTTTCTTGTCCACGTCGGCTATCAGGGGAAAAGGCAAAGCATGCTTCTCCTTGAACTTCTGGTGCGAGGCGGCAGAGTCCTTGCTCACGCCAACCACCTCATAGCCAGCACCTTGCAACTCACCATACCTGTCGCGCAGACTGCAAGCCTCAGCCGTACAGCCACTCGTATTGTCCTTCGGATAGAAATAGAGCACGAGTTTGCGGCCCTTGTAATCGCTCAAAAGAATATCCTTTCCGTTCTCATCCTTGCCCAGAACCTCAGGTGCTTTGTCTCCAATCTTCATAACTCTTCTGTTTATATGCTTATTCGAGTACAAAGATACAACTTTTTTCTGAACAGACAAACGAGTGACGCAGAAAAACCTCTCCTTCCCTTCTTATTTATATATAATAATGTGTGACTGCTTTTTTCGTGGAAAATTATCGTTTTTCAATAAAATAATTGCCATTTTTCTTGCAGGATATTAAGAAACCTCTTACCTTTGCACCGAAATTATTTATCGTTTAACAATAAAACGTTACTGTTATGAAGAAGAAACTTAAAGTTTACAGCATCTTGTTGGCAGTCGTTCTCTGTTTTTCTATCGTTAATGGAGTGTACGAGCAAAACTGTTCGAGTTCGAGCGGGGAAAGTGATGAGGAACTTACTTTTGGCCCCTTGCCTGACGAGTTTGTAACGGTAGAGGAGATTGAGGGAGGTGTCAGGACAATCTACAAACCCTTGTTCACGATTCAAGTCGAAGTGTTCCCAAAGAACTTAAAGAAAGACAGGTATCTGGTCAGCAAAGTGGGCGAGCAGGCTTGCCAAGTGGAGATGCGGGAGGTACGCCTCGGAATCCCCAACGAAAAGTTGTTCCGTTCCACTCCTTACATCATGACATTCTGCCTTTTCATCCCTATTCTGGCGCTTTTCATCTGGCTTTTCGTCATCGTCTTCCAAGTGATTCGTTCCATAATCCGGAGTGAAGTCTTCGTCTCCAGTCTTGCAGGAAAGTTGGAGCGAGCCGGCATTCTGCTTGTTGTTATCCAGCTTTTATGCTATGCCGGAGCCTATGTCATAACCTATTCACTCAAGCAGTTGGTTCATCTGGCATACTATGAAATCAAGGGCGTGGCCTATCCCTCAGACATCTTCATCATCGTCGGTCTCATCCTGATGATAGTCTCGCAGATTATCCTAATGGGCAAGGAATTGCAGGAAGAACAGGAGCTAACCATCTAAAGAAAAGGAGGAAAGATTATGAAAAAGAAACTGAATTTTTTGTGCATCACGATGCTTACGTTGATAGTGATAGAGTTTGCAAGGCTCTGTTGGGAAATGAAGGGGTTTGTGAAATTCTTTCAGCATAATATGGAATCAATCTTTGCTGATGGTTCCATTGATTGGGTGTTATTCTGGGTTACCATTATTGCTGCGGCTTTAACTTTATTAATTCTTTATCTGACATTAATCAGGGGATTGATATCGTTCGTCAAATTTATGCTGAACGTTAACAGGGACAAGATATTTGTAAAGGATAACGTCTCATTACTCCGCAAAACTGGCAAAGGCATCTTCCTATATAATGTATTCACGCTAATAAGCATTTTAACTGGTTATTTTATTAGCGTCCAATTTAATCAGCCACAATCTTTGCAACTCAGTTGGGCATATCGGAGTGTTATCTATCCCATTATCCTGGCATTTTTCTGCTGGGTTATAGCCGAGGTATTTGCCATTGGCATCAAACT
>JAGCFN010000077.1 GCA_017650085.1 Bacteroidaceae bacterium
CGTTAGGCTTCCCCCTTCCCTTTGGGGAGGGGCTGGGGGTAGGCTTCATCGTCCTGAACTTATGACACTTGAACAACTTGCCGTCCTTCCCCACCCTATTCTGCACGAAGAGCACAGGTCCGCCAGGCATCTTCATCTTGATCAGAACCGCCACACCCAGCAGCACCGGCCAAAGGAAAAGCAAGCCAATGAAAGAAACAACTCGGTCAAATATCCACTTCAGTTTCATAATCTGTTTCGTTATGATTTTCGTTAACGTTAAGGTTGTACAATTTCAAGGAAAAGTTCATTCTCCTCCATTTCCTTAACCACTTTCACATTGCTTGCAGACATTGCCGACCGATACGACGCCACATTGTCCTTCGAGACCGTTTCAAAAAGCCGGAGCCCTATTCCGAATCCCACATCGTTCAGCAGTCTGTTCATCGTAGTGCCCAAACCCTTGCCACGATAATCCATATCCACCATCCTGCCTCGGAACCCCCTGCCGTGGAAGAACGAGCGGTTGAAGCAATAGCCTGCAATCCTGCCCTCGTCCATCACCAGATAGGCCAGGAAAGACTTGTTCCTCTGCAACTTTCTGATGGACTTCACATCGAACCCATGAGGCTTAAAGTATTTATACGCCTCTTCTGGCTGAACGGCAAAGAAATCAGCAAGTTGTGATGCACCAACATCTCTCATCCGACAAATCTCATAACCCGTCTCGCTGGCGTATTTCTCCATCACCTTCGACTCGATGTCTTTCAACCTTCTTCCGTATCTGAGCGAAAATAGCCACGAGTTGATCGTATCGACCACATCCCACAACCAGGGCATCTTGTCCCTCAAGAAATGAGCAATCGCGTATAACATCGATTCATTTTTTACCAGTTATAACACCGCAGCGATTCTTCTAAGACCTTTTAACGCATCGAGTAGAGACGAATGCACCATAACCTAAGTTTCCCATATCGTGTTCCTCGTCCTTTACTTGTCATCGTAGTGCCCGTAAGAGGAAAGCACATCTACACTGACTGTAGACTCGAAGATTTCGTAAATCAAGCGGTGCTTCTTAGTGATGCGACGGCTCCACAATGCTCCACCACCGCCCTTAAGAGGTTCAGGCTTTCCCGTACCAGTTCGAGGATGATCATAGAGTTCCGAAATCAAAGCGAGAGCTTTCTGAAACGCTTTGGGCTCACTTGTGCTGAGGCGTTTCAAGTCAGCCAGAGCTTCCTCCTTGACAATCACAACATACCGGCTCATAAGCTACGGATATATTTATCCAGCTCTTCGACATTGGCAAAACTCTTGCCTGGTTGTTGTCTGGCCTTGTCAATACGGGCAAAGAACTCTTCTTTAGTATAAAGAGCTGGGTCCTGTTTCTCACTGACAAGTTTGCGCAGATATTTGGCAGCGCGTCTCAGCAGGTCTTCGTCTTCAGCAATAATGCTCATGTTGCGAAGCATCTCGACATTCAACTGTAGTGCAGTCATAATCTTCAATTATTTGTTTCTGTCCGCAAAGATAGCGAGTTTGTCCGACACTGACAAATTTTGCGAACAATATTTTACAAAAACAACCTTACCGTTACAGTTTACTGTTTAGAAAGTAAAGAGTCTACAGCCACTAGCCTCCATATCCTGGACGCAAAGGTCACTTCTGAATTTCCAGAGGCGGCCTTTGTTGTTTTGATAACTTTATTTTATTTTTGCAGCGGAATTCCTTAGGGAGTTTCGCTGCTTATTTTTTAGAGGCACGAAAACTGAGCACGGGCTCCCGCCAGTCGCGTTATGCATCCGACAGGAGACTGGAGTGCGAGGATGTTCATTATAAACCATACTATTATGTTCGAAAAAATGAACATTGAGAATGAGAACGTTCAGCGACCGGAAGTGCTGACTGGACAAGTGAACAACCATGCTCTGACGGTACTCGACATCGTCAGCGAGGC
>JAGCFN010000011.1 GCA_017650085.1 Bacteroidaceae bacterium
CTGGTGCGCGAGATAGGTGCCATCAACACCTGCCACGAGTACTACGACGCACCCATCCCCGCCAACTACCGGCTCATCTACGACAACGAGGAGCTCTTCCGCTACCGTTTCATCTGGCAGCCCCTCAGCTACCTCTGGAACCTCACCTGGCCGCGTCCCCTGCTCCGTCCCTTCATGGAGCCCGTCACTGCCAACCAGAAGATGCAGGTCTACGAGCGAGACTGAAAAATGACTGCAGGGTCGTTGCCCAACGTCACGTGTTACGTTGGCGATTTTAACGTGTTAAGATGTGCAAGTTAACGTGTTAAGTTTTGATTTTAACTGAGGAATGTGGACAATTTTACCACATTACCCCTCAAAATGGGGTCCTGTGACTGATTTTTTGTAACGATGTGATGTGCGCTCAGGACATGGAAAAACATCATAATAAGCAGTTTTTGTACGTTTTTAAGCCTAAAAATGGGGTATTTTTACATGTGTCTGTGACTGAGAAAGGGCTTATTACCATAGGAACCACACAGTCGGTAAGTTGTAAGTTGTTGCTTTATAGAGAGTTAGACTATTGTCGGTGTTGTTAGGCGTCTCAGTCTCAGAGTCTCAGTCGCTTTTTAAGGTGGTATCTACATCCCTCACTTATATATATTATATATTATAATTAATTAATTATTAATAAGTTATAAGTAATATAAGAGAGGCTTCCGATGTAGAAGGTACCTTTTGGGGGGATTGAGACTGAGACTGAGACTGTCGCGGCTGGGGAACTCTTTTTTTTCTCTACAAGGCCATTATAGTTAATTAATCTAAAGGTGTTTTGTCGGATGTGTCAGGCCAACTTGATTGGCTCGACGTGATGGACGAAGGCTTCGGCTGCGGTACAGCGGCACTCTATACCACGGAAGTTCTCCATCGGAGTGTGCCAACGTTCCATCACATTGGTCAGTTTCTGGCTCTCGTGACAGTAGCAGGCCTGATACTTGCGCTCACGCGTCGTTGTGATGTCCACAAAGTCTGTGGGATGGAACATCTGTGTCTGCCAGCCCGTCATCACCTCGAAATAGTACAGGTCGAAAAATCGGTCCAGCTTTCTCCAGGCTGCCAGTACGAGGATGCCGCAGTTGGCATGGTCGCGATGTCCGTCTATGGGCCAGTGAGTGATGACCACATCGGGTTTCTCGCGCTCCAGCAGCTCCTGCACTTCGAGGTAGCGTTCGCGGTTCACCTCTGTATTGCCGTCGATTTGAGTCAGGAAAAGCGGTCTGGCGTTCATGACGGCACAGGCGGCTATGGCTTCCTTTTCGCGGATGGCTGCAGCTTCTTCGTGACTCTTTCCACGGATGCCGGCATGACCTTTGGTGAGATAGACGCTCACCACCTCGTGTCCCGCATCAGTAAGCAGGCATATTGTTCCGCCAGAGGATGTTTCCGCATCATCGGGATGTGCGCCTATGACCATAATCTTCTTCTTGTCCCGTTTCTGAGTACCGCCATCGGGTGTCTGTGCCGCAGAGCGAAGTGGAATCCCACCAAGAATGGTAACTGCTGCCGTACTGCCGGTGGCTTTCAACATGGATCGTCTGTTCATAGCTGTTATGTTTAAGTTTTGGAGTTATAATAGGGAGTTAAATAGGGAGTTAAATTCCCTTGCCGTCAGGAGCGGTAAGTTTCAACTGGGTAGTGACACTAACCACCTCACTTAGTTCTTTGCGCAACTTGGCCTTCAGGTACTTCCAGTAGTTGCGGTTCTTCTCGTGGTCGTCTTGCCCGCCTTCACTCCTCCCTCTTTACAAGAGGGGCTGCTGCTTTTATCTGAACTTGCTTTTCTGTGATTTTAGTTGTTTTATACTAGTCATCACAGATTCAAGTGATTCTATGAACTTATCAATTTCCTCACTTGATTGGAAAGAAAGAGAGGCTCCTGTACATTCATGTTTAACAGCCACTTCGTCTTTGTGCCAGCTGCCTACTGGTGAAATAGTGCTAACTGCTTCTTCACTCGTCATCCGATCGGTCTGAATAACAAATTGGCAATTTCCGTGTTCATCTACGAAAAACCTCAGTTGTATATCAACCCCCTCTTCACAATACCAATTTCCATCATCTGTGAAATACATGTCTTGATCTGAAAGATATATAGGAATACGCTTCGAGAATAGACGAGTTCCTTCCTCTTTAGCAACTTTGAGCCATTTCTCATAAGTCTTTTGTGCTCTCTTAATTTTTGAGATAAAATCGGTATATTGCGTTCCTGTGTGGATTCTAGCTTGAACCAACTGTTGTGTATTGGATGACTTAAGGTCGTAGTATATGTTCTTCAGATTATAAATATCGTAATAAAAACCTATTTGCATGTCTAGTGCAGGAAGATACATTTTGTTGACCTCAAACATTTGTGAGCCAAATACTTGTGCTCGTCCATTTGAAGCAATAAATACAAATAATGCTAAGGTGAATAATATCTTTTTCATAATTTGTATGTTTGTCAGTAAATAATGCGCAAATTATTCTTAAGCAAGAAGGGAAATCGCATGGAATGACTTACTTCTCCTTCTTCCTGGTGTACTTCACTACGGTACGGATGACGAGGTAGTTGGTGACGGCCGAGATGACGGCCATGGGGATGTAGGCGATGGAGTCCTTCAGGCCCAGCACTTCGACGAAGAGCAGCATCAGTCCCATCCTCACGACAAAGAGGTTGAACATATGGGCCCCTATGATGCCGACAAAGTTGAAGGCTGCGGGCTTCGTCTGGAAGGTCCAATAGACGGTCAGCAGGTAGTTGACACAGAGCGAGATGAGATAGCCGGAGATGAGAGCCACCTGGTAGGGTGCGAAGAGACGCACCACATAGAAGACAGCTGCGTCGATGATGGCGCAGGTGCCGCCTACAATACAGAAACGGATGAATTGACGCGTTTCCTTGTGGCCGAGCAGTTCCTTTATCTTCTCGATCATCTACTCTGTTGTCTGTAGTCAGTTGTCTGTTGTCCTTCTCCTGTATTTCTTGAACCTCAGCTTGAGCACGCCGAAGAATGCCTCGCTGAAGATGCCACCGGACATCTTGCTCGTCCCCAGCTCGCGGTTGACGAAGACGACGGGCACTTCCTTTATCTTGAAGCCGAGACGCAGAGCGGTGTATTTCATCTCTATCTGGAACGCGTAACCCTTGAAGCGGATGTTGTCCAGGTCGATGGTCTCCAGCACTTTCCTGGTCCAGCAGACGAAGCCGGCTGTGGTGTCGCGCAACTTGATGCCGAGCACCGTACGGACATAGGCCGATGCGTAGTACGACATGAGGACGCGACCGATGGGCCAGTTGACGACATTCACGCCCGAGACATACCGGCTGCCTACGGAAACATCGTAGCCCTCGTCGTGACAGGCTGCATAGAGCCGGGGCAGGTCGTCGGGTGAGTGGCTGAAGTCGGCATCCATCTCGATGACATAGTCGTAGCCGTGCTCCAGAGCCCATTTGAAGCCGCAGATGTAGGCTGTACCCAGTCCCAGCTTGCCCTGTCGCTCTACGAGGTGGACACGGTCTGCAAACTCGTCCTGCATGAGGCCCTTCACGATGTCGGCTGTCCCGTCCGGACTTCCGTCGTCGATGATGAGGATGTCGAACGCCTTCTGGAGTGAAGTGACGGCCCGTATGATGGCCTCGATGTTCTCCCGCTCGTTGTAGGTCGGGATAATGACAATGGTGTCGCTCTTCATGGCTATGAGTGGTTATTAGTCAGGAATATGTGTTATCAACATTGCAAAGATACCAATTTTTTCCACGAATACAAAGATATCCCTGCTTTTTTTGCCGTTTGACGGGCTTTCTGCCATGTGCTGCTGTCAGAAAAGGTACTATGTGGGGTGGTGTCAAAAACGGTACTGTACCAAATTTCACTCCAGAAACACCCTCTCGGCTTCAATCGGATGGCCCATGAAAACGGCTGCTTTCGAGCGGAACGCTTCTGCCTGTTCAGTGGTGAGGAAACGGGCCGAGCCTCCCTTCGTGAGCCGTGTCTCCATCTCGGGATGGCGTGCGAGGTAATTCTGCAGACTCTCGGCCACATAGCTCCCCTGCTCGATGATCCTCACGCCCTGGGGCATGAACTGGCGGATCTTGCCGAGCAGCAGGGGATAGTGTGTGCAGCCCAGGATGACACTGTCGATGAGGGGGTCGCGACGAAGCAGATTCTCGATGCGCTGGCGCACGAAATAATCTGCTCCAGGACTGTCGTATTCCTCGTTCTCCACCAGGGGCACCCACATGGGGCAGGCTTCACCCGTCACCTTGATGTCGGGACAGAGTTTGGCCAGCTCCAGCTCGTAGGTGTGACTGCGGATGGTACCCTCCGTTGCCATGATGCCGACATGCCGGCTCTTCGACATCTCGCCCACAACCTCCACGGTAGGTCGTATCACGCCCAGAACCCTTCGCTCTGGGTCCAGCCGTGGGAGGTCGTTCTGCTGAATGCTTCGCAAAGCCTTTGCAGAAGCGGTGTTGCAAGCCAGAATGACCAAATGGCAACCTCGCTCAAACAGGTGACGGACCGCTTGAAGCGTGAACTCGTAGACGACATCGAACGAGCGGGTCCCATAGGGTGCACGGGCATTGTCTCCGAGGTAGAGATAGTCGTACTGCGGAAGGGTCCTGCGAATCTCGCGCAGGACAGTCAGTCCGCCGTAGCCGGAATCGAAGACGCCAATAGGACCACCCGTCATACCTAAGGATTTGTCCCTTCCTGAACAGGTACTGGAGCAGCTTGCGTGGCTTCTTCCACTACTGGCAAGCCGAGTTTTTTGCGGACAATGTTCGTCACATCCACTCCCACCACAGGATTGATGTACGGGCAGTTGTTGCCATCCGTGTTGAGGATGAAGCCGTAGCCAAGCTCCACACCCACCTCGAGCAAAGCACGGTTCAGACGCTTCTGGGCCTCCTGCATCAGGTCCTTCTCGGCCTGTGCAATCAGCTCCTGCGACTTCATGCGGAAAGCCACGCCGTTGTCCATCAGAGCCTGCAGTTCCGCCTGTCGCTTCTGCATGATGGCCTGCGGAAAGTCCTTCTGTCCTTGCAGGAAATCGACGAATTTCTGCTGGAACTCCTCTTCACCTTTCTGCGCTTCTGTCTCGTACTTGGCCTTCAGTGCTGCCAGGTCTTGTGTAGCCTTGGCATACTCGGGCAGCTCCTTCAGAACCTGGTCGTAGCTGACATAGCCGAACTGTATCTGTGCCGAAGCGGTGATGCAGAACAGTAGCAAGGGGAGGATGAAAACTAAGCGTTTCATAGACTTTATGGTTAATCGTTAAGGTTCTTGCACTCCTTGCTGTGCTCGGAGACGAGCAAAGCCAGGAGAACATTAAGGTTTACTGAATGCCCAGTTCTTTCTTCACCTGAGCGGTGATGTCTGTGCTCAGCGTTGTGCTGACATAGGGGATAACACCTCCGCTGGTGTCCACGACATAGACATAGCCGCCTTCCTCGCCAATCTTCTTGACGACGGCCAGCACCTTCTCGCTGATTTCGTTCATCTTCTCGGCCTGAGCCTTCTGCAGGGCAGCCTGGTTGTCTTGGTAGGACTGCTGAAGACGGGTGTAGAGGTCGTTCAGCTCCTGTTCGCGACGCTGACGGACATTGTCGAGCAGATTGGCCTGTTCCTTCTGGTACTCTTCGCTCTTCTTCTGGAGTTCGTCCTGCATGAGTTTCATGTCGTCAGTGTACTGTTTCTCCATAGTTTGCAGTTCCTCCTGAGCGGTGGTGTACTCCTTCATGTTGGGGATGATTTCTGCCGAGTTGAAGTGAGCGAACTTCTGAGCGCAAAGGCTCAAGGGAGCCATCATCAGGATGGCAATCAGAATCTTTTTCATAATGTTTTCTCGTTATCTGTATTTTTTAATTTTTAATTCTTAATTATTAATTTCTCATCTCAATTTAGTTGTATCCGAGCTTGGTCAGGACTTCGTTCGAGATGTCAATTTTGGGGCTGGCGAAGATGATGCCGGCATCGCTTGCACGGTCCAGGACGAGGCTGTAACCCTTCTGGTCGCAGATGTCCTTGACGGCGTTGTAGATCTCCTCCTGGATGGGGGCCATCAGGCTCTCGCGCTTCTTGTAGAGCTCACCTTCGGGACCGAAGTACTTCTTCTTCAGCTCGGCAGCTTCCTTCTCCTTGGCGACGATGGCATCCTCGCGTTTCGTCTTCTGCTCTTCGCTCAGGAAGACAGCTTCCGACTGGTAGTTCTTGTATAGCGTCTGCGCTTCTGTGGTCAGCACGTCCACCTCAGCCTGCCACTTCTTGCTAACCTGATTGAGCTGCTCGTTGGCACGCTCGTAAGCGGGAATGTTCTTCAGGATGTAATCCATATCGACCAAAGCAAACTTCTGTGCCCAAACTGATGAACTGCCAAGCAGCATCAGCATTGCAATCAAAATCTTTTTCATAATCGTTCTTATTTTCTGGTTCCTAAATGTGTCTTATTATATAAATAATGTATATGTCAGTTTTCGGTTAGAATTCCTGTCCCAGTATGAAGTGGAAGTGGCTTCCCGCATAGGTCTTGCTGCCGAAGACTTTGTCGAAACCGTAGGCCCAGTCGATACCAAGCAAGCCGACCATGGGAAGGAAGATACGGGCACCAACACCGACGGAACGCTTCATGTCCAGAGGATTGAAGTCCTTGATGTTGCTCCACGCATTACCTCCCTCAGCGAATACCAGACCGTAGAGGTTGGTGCTGGGACTCAGGATGAAGGGATAACGCAGCTCGACAGAGAAACGGTCGTAAGCGTAACCGGCTTCTCCTCTGGGAGTGAGTGAACCGTTGTCGTAACCACGCATTCCGATGGTCTCGGTGGCGTATGTCGTACTGTAACCGCTGGTTCCGTCACCACCCACATAGTAGGTCTCGAAGGGTGAGCGCTTGTCCTTGTTATAGTGTCCCAAGATGCCGAATTCAACGCGCGTCATCAGCACGAAGCACTTGTCGTGTCCGCTCAGAGCCGTAAAGGTGCGGCCCTTGAATTTCCACTTGTGGTACTCGATCCAGCGATACTTCTCCTGCATCTCCTTGTTGTAGGTCGCACTGTTTGGATTCGTTGCAAGGTTGGCGTAGTCCTTCTTGATGAAAGCACTGTACGGAGGAGTTATCGTAGCACTCATGATGAACTCGGAACCCTTTCTGGGATAGATGGGATTGTCCGTACTGTTGCGGCTCAGCGTCAGACCGAGGTTGATATTGTTGCAGTTGCCGTTCGACATGAGGAAGTATTGCCAGTTCTTCAGCATGTAGCGCGTATAGCTCAACTCCAGAGAGAGGTTGAACCAGTCGTCGGGCCAGCGGAGACGCTTACCCCAACCTACAGACAGACCGAAGAGCATAACATACTTGTCCGGGTCGTAGTAGTTCTCGTAGTAATTGTAACTGCTGTTGCCCATTCCATAGAGGTAGCTGTTGTAGTAGCTATTGTAGTAGGCCGAGTTGTAGTAGTTGTCGCTCACATCGGTCTGCTTCGAGAAGAATGCACCCAAGCTGAATGTGTTGGGGCGCTTGCCTCCAAACCAGGGGTTCATGTAGTTGACGCTATAGGACTGATAGTAGCGTCCGTTCGTCTGTCCGCTGATGCTGAATGTCTCGCCATTACCCATAGGCATCACACCTCGCCGCAATCCTTTCTTGCTGAAGAGGTTTGCCATACAGAAGTTGCTGAACTTGAGGCCGATACGACCAATCACACCCGTTTGTCCGTAACCAAGCGAGAACTCAATCTGGTCGTTGCTCTTGCTCGTAAGGCCCCAGTTGATGTCGACAGTACCATTCACTCGGTCGGGTTCAACCTTCGGGTCAATGTTCTCGTCGAAGTGTCCAAGAGAGGCAAGCTCGCGATAGGAACGCATAAGCGCCTCCCTCGAGAAGAGGTCGCCAGGTTTGTTGCGAAGTTCCCTTCGAACCACATTCTCATAGACGCGGTCGTTACCCATGATGCGAACATGACTGATGTGAGCTTGCGGACCTTCGTAGATGCGAATCTCCAAGTCAACAGAGTCACCCACAATGTTTGTCTCTACAGGATCAAGCTTGGAGAAGACATAACCATTGTTATAATAAAGGTTGCTGATGGCATTCTCATCAGTCAGCAAGCGTTCGTTGAGGAGCTTCTGGTTGTAGACATCTCCCTTTTTCATTCTCAGCTCCTGATTCAGACCGTCTGTCGGATAGAGCGTGTTGCCCACCCATTCGATGTTGCGGATGTAGTATTTCTGGCCTTCCTCGACGCTGAGATATATGTTAACATCTTGTTCGTTGAAGGGTACCACGCTGTCTGCAACAATGATGGCATCGCGATAGCCCAATTCGCCATACTTGACGAGCAAGTTATCTTTAGCCTCCTTGTACTTCGCCTCCACGAACTTCTTACTCTTGAACCAGCCGGCCATAGAGTGTTTTTCGTGTATCTTCTTCAGGACACCCTTACTGATAAGGCCGCCCTTTATCTTTTTGGTGCTCAGATGTTCGTTGCCTGTGATGTAGATGTGGTTAATCTTCACTTTGTCTTTTCTCTCGATATTCACATCCACGATAATCTTGTCGGGCGCTCCGGCATCGTCTCTTTGAACGATGTTTATCTCAGCATTCTTGTAACCCTTCTCTGTGAAATAGCGTTGCGCAAGAATCTTTGCACGGTCAATCATGTTGGGTGTCAACTGGTTGTCCTTGACCAGTCCCATCTTTTCCTTCAGGTCGTCCTTCTCGTTCTTCCTTACACCATTGATGTTGATTTCGGAGATGCGAGGACGTTGGGTAAGTTGGATGTGTAGGTAGCAGGAGTCACCGACGAGACTGTCCACCCTGATGGCCACATTGCTGAAGAGTCCGTTGCGCCAGTAGCGTTTCACGGCTTTCGTGATTTCTTCGCCGGGAATCTCAATCTTCTGTCCTTGTGTCAGTCCGCTCAATCCAATGAGAAGATGGTCGTCGTAGTTCTTCACGCCATCGATGGTAATCTGACCGATGTAGTACTGTCTGGGAGTGCGGCTATAGTCGATTTCAGGAGCCACTTCACGCTGCACCACTTGCGAGAACAGAGGATCAAGCAGTCCGAAGAGAGCAAATATTATTAGGTATATCCTTTTCACTTTCTTTGCAGTAGTTTCTTTCGTGTTCAGCCTTTAGTCACTTGTTCTCCAGTCATTCCGAAGCGTCTTTGCCTTTGCTGGTAAGCTGCAATGGCTTTATGCAGGTCTTCTTCGTGGAAGTCTGGCCAGAATGTGTCGCAGAAGTAGAACTCACTATATGCACATTGCCAAAGCAGATAGTTGCTGATGCGCAGCTCGCCACCAGTACGGATGAGCAAGTCGGGGTCTGGCATGAAGTTGGTTTCCAGATGCTGGGAAACATATTCTTCGGTGATGTCCTCGGGCTTGATGTGTCCTGCTTGAGCTTCGCGAACGGCATCCTGCATAGCCTTGGTCAACTCCCAACGACTGCTGTAGTTGAGGGCCGTGACGGCTGTCATTCGTTTGTTGTTCTTGGTGTTCTCCATGCAATCCAGAACGCGTTTGCGAGCAGGAGCGGGGAGTCTGTCCAGGTCACCGATGTAACGGAACCTGATGTCGTTCTTCATGAATATCTCGTCTTCGAGCTTGTCAACCACAAGGCCCATCAGCATCTTGACTTCGGATTCAGGTCGGTTCCAGTTCTCCGTGGAGAAAGTGTACATGGTCAGGAACTTGACACCAAGCCTTGCACATTCGGATGTGATGCGTGTCACGTTGTCCACTCCCTGCAGATGTCCGCTTGAACGGGGAAGTCCTCTCTCCTGTGCCCATCGTCCATTGCCGTCCATGATGATGGCAATCGATTCGGGAATATTGTTTCTGTCGAGTTCGAAATTATCTTTCATGTCGTTATATTAGTTCAGTTGTTGCATTTGCGATACTTTGGGAACATGTCATATGTGATGAAGAACATGGCAAAACTATAGCTGTCCTTGTTCTTGAACATTGCGCTCTTCACGCCGTATGGGTCGTTCAACTGTGTCCCTTCTGGTGTGGCGTCGAGTTTGTCGGTTGTGCTGAATCGCATGGTCCATTCGAAACCAAGGTTGATTCGAGGTTTGAGTTTGTATTTCACACCCAAGCCAATAGGAATGTTCATACCGCCACATGCACCTGCTCCACCACCCATGCCGATTGTGACACCTGCTCCTGCAAGGATGTATGGAGTGATACGGCTGTTTCCCTTATAGCCGACTCCTGTGCCGAAACCCCAAAAGTTCAGCTCGAACTGGACTCCGAGGTCCATGACGTTCCTCGAGAACTTGACTTTGGTGGGAATGCCACCTTCGGGAGTCTCACTATATGCGTCTGTGGGGATGAAACCATCAGTTGTTCCGTGAATGTGTCCGAAAGCGAGGTTTGCTTTGACTGCCATGCGAGCATTGAGGATGCGACGAGCTGTGATGGCTCCCATGCCACTGAGATTGGCAAAGGGTGTGCCGTTAGCGTCGCCCATATAAAAGCAACCGCCAACTCCAGCACCGAAGTCCATCCTGTATTCCAGCTCTTCTTCAGCCTTTGCGACAAAACAGAAGAGCAGGAGACAGATGGCTATTGTTGTGCGAATCCAAGTCTGTTCAGTCTTCCTCGCCATACTTGTGCGTTTGTGATGATCCAGATGAAATTGTTCACGTCTACTGTACTGGTGATGCAGCCTTCGACACCTTTCAGCTCTGAGGGCATGCGATGCTCTTGGTCAGGACGCCATGTGATGCCATAGTCTTGGCTGACATACATTGTCTCGAGTGCCTTTCGTGAATCGTTGATGGATGATGCTCCACCGAAAGCGATACATTTGCCGTCGTACGACAGGAGGTTGAGGTACTCGAGTCGTGGACATGGGATGTTGTTGTCGTGAGTGATGGGGAAATAAATCCACTCTGCATTCTCTTCCTTCTCGCTGTCGTTCCACATCTTGTTCCAAACGACGGCATTCTCGCTGTTTTCCGATTGACCGACCAGAATGATGCGATTGTTGCCGTTTGCCTGTTCGACACTCAAAGCTCTGATGTCAGTAGTGGGCAGCATAGCGGCATCTGTGTCGAGGGTTTCTTCTTCCCAAGTGGTGGCATCTGCAGAGCGCAATATCTTACCTTCGGAAATAGCGTAGTAGTATTTCACGGTCTTCTCTACAAGTTTCAAAGGCGCGGAATAGGTGGAACCTTCTTGTCTCCATCCCTTTGCATCGGCGGAAGAGAAAATGCTGCCATCGTTTGTGCTGAGGTAAAGCATGTCTTCATACTGCCGAAGTGTCTGTATGTCAGTTGATGCAGGCAAATCGGTTACTGGAGTTTCAGCCCATTCCCCTTCTGCTTCTGTAGACGAACGTTCCGCAAGGGTGATGCCAGAAGCCTTTAGTCCGAGTACGAAGAGCTTGTTGTTCAGCACGAAAGTCTTCATGTCGGTCATGTCCGCGAGTTCTGCAACGTTGTTGTCACATTGTTTCCAGAAGAGGGAATCTCCTTCTTGTTGGTGCACGTTGACTTTGAGAGTGTAGATGCGACTGCTTTGGTTGTCGTTGCTGGTCAGGAAAAGTTCCAGGGGTTTTGTCAGGTCAAGACTGTCGGTTGCGTTGTAGCTTGTCCATTCTGAATTGGAACCTTTCTCGCGATAAGCAAGCGTTGAACCATCGAAATGTATAGTGGCAATCACCCTGGAGAGCTGGCTTCCGTAGGGTAGGGAGTCGCGGTTCTCGATGCTGTTCGTGCGTTGGTTGATGGTCATTTCGTACTCAACTGCAGAGAACGTGACAGTGGTATTTTGGATCTTGCGTTTAACGTTTCCCAGGATGACGGAACTTATGTAGCAATAGTCGTTGCTTGTGGAGACAACGTTGCTTTTCTCGGAACAAGAGGATGCCAAAAGGACCAATGCCAGAAGCAACAATAAACTTTTGTTTCTTATAATTTGGTTTGCGCGCATAGCGTGTGTGTATGATTTCAACGTGCAAAGATAAACAAATAATTTGAAATAGACACTCTTATGGCGCTTGTTTTAAGTTTAATTAGGGAATAATGGCGTCGTATAACACTTTATTCCATGTTTTTCAAGGTTGGTGCAGGTATTGTCGGACGATATTTCCGCCAATGTTCTGCTCACTCCGCAACTGCTCATTTTTCAGTATCGGAGCTGCAACTCCTTCGTCCAAACAGAATGGAGCAGTCTCAATGCGTGCTTCGTCCCAAAGTCCTTTGTCGATGAAACTCTGCAACAATTTTGCTCCACCTTCCACGAGGAGACTCTGAATGCCTCGAGCATAAAGATCCTGAAGAATCTCCCCGATGCTTTCTTCATGATAGATGTACGTAGGAGTGCTGCCGTCTTTAATGTGAAGGGTAGGGGGAAGAATGTTGTGACGGTCGATGGTAAGTCGAAGAGGATTGGGCCCTGACCAGTATCTTGTTGTAAGGGTAGGGTCGTCAATAAGCGCTGTTCTGGTGCCTACGAGGATGGCGCCACTTCGTGCCCTCAACCGATGTACAAGTGTTTGTGTAAGAGCATTGGAGAACTTCCCGTTTATGTAGCCGTCCTTGCTTTGTGCCCACTTCAAAGTGATCCAAGGTCTGTGCTCTTGGTGGAAGGTGAAGAAGCGACGGTTCAGTTCACGACACGCTTCTTCAAGCACTCCAACCTCCACTTCGCATCCTGCATCCTGCAGTTTCTTGATACCCAGGCCGTTGACCTTAGCAAAAGGGTCAGTGCATCCTATGACGACTCGCGGAATGCCGCTCTTGATGATAAGGTCGGCACAAGGTGGCGTTTTACCATAGTGGGCACAAGGTTCAAGGCTGACATAGATGGTGCTGCGACTGAGAAGGTGCTTGTCCTGCACACTGTTAATCGCATTCACTTCGGCATGAGGACCACCGCAACGACGATGGAAACCTTCGCCAATGATGCGTCCGTCGCAGACAATAACGGCTCCAACCATCGGATTGGGTGGTGCTCCGGCTTCTCCGCATTTTGCCAACTGAATGCATCGATGCATGTAATTTATATCATTGAACATTGAATATTGAACATTGAAATGTAAAAATCTCTAATCTTTAATCTTTAATCCCTAATCTTTTCATATCTTTGCAGCATGAATGCACTGCAGACGTTACAGCAGAGATATGATTCGGGCGAGGCTAGAGCAATCTACGAACTTGTCTTAAAACAGCGTTTCGGTCTCTCGCGCACGGACATTCTCCTCGGCAAAGATACGACTTTATCGGCAAAGGACAAAGAGGAGTTGCAAATAATTATTGATAGAGTTGCGAAAGGTGAGCCGGTTCAGTATGTTTTGGGCTGCGAGGAGTTTTGTGGAAGGACGTTTCACGTTAATCCAGATGTCCTTATTCCAAGACCAGAGACTCAGCTTCTGGTTGAACTCGTGAAGCAGAATGTGGCTCCTGGAAACTCAGTTCTCGATGTGGGAACTGGTAGTGGGTGCATCGCCATCACATTGGCTTTGGCTGGTTACAAAGTGACTGCAATCGACGTTTCGGACGAGGCTCTTGCCATTGCAAAGCAGAATGCAGAGCAACTGGGTGCGGATGTGGAGTTTGTGAAGGGAGATATAATTCAATGTTCAATGTTCAATGTTCAATGTTCTGCTATCGTCAGCAATCCTCCTTATATCTGCGAAAGCGAAGCTTCAACGATGGAAGAACATGTTCTCGGCTATGAACCTCATCTCGCTCTTTTCGTCCCTGACGATGACCCGTTGCTTTTTTACAGAGTAATCGCCGATTATGGACGGGAACATCTCTGTGACGGAGGACATATCTTCTTTGAGGTAAATAGTGCCTATGCCAAACAAGTTGGGAAGCTTCTCAAGCAAAAGGGTTACAAAGAAACGAAGATAGTGAATGACCAATACGAAAAGGAAAGGTTTGTATGGGCAAGAAAGATACAGGACTGATGCCAAAAGAGGTGGCGATCGGAAAAGCGATTGCTCTATGTAGCAGTAGTGAACATTGCACGTCTCAGATAATGGAGAAACTCTCTCTCTGGAATGTCTCGGTTCGGGACACCAACAATATCATGGACTATCTCGTGAAAGAGAAGTACATCGACAACAAGCGCTTTGCCCGAGCCTACTGCCACGACAAATTTTGTTACAATCATTGGGGACGCATAAAGATTAGACAAATGCTCCGTCACCTTCGGTTCGACGATGAAGAAATAGAGGAGGGAATGCAGACGATTCCAGACGAAGACTACCTGCAAACGCTGAATGATGCCCTTCAAGCTAAGGACCGTACCCTTCGCGAAAAGGACGTTTACCAGCGCAAAGCCAAGCTCGTCCGTCACCTTCTCTCGCGAGGATTTGAGACGGAACTTGTCCTCGACGCCGTCAACGATTTCCTGAATTTGGATTAAAACAAAATCTCCTGCAACTCATTGAGCTACAGGAGATAATTTTGTGTAAGGGTAATCCCCAATTACTTCTTGTTCAGATAGAGGTCAGCCTGTACTGCGCAAGCTACAGAGCAACCTACCATCGGGTTGTTACCGATGCCGAGGAAGCCCATCATCTCGACATGAGCAGGCACTGAGCTTGAACCTGCGAACTGTGCATCTGAGTGCATACGGCCCAGCGTATCAGTCATGCCGTAAGAAGCAGGACCTGCTGCCATGTTGTCTGGGTGAAGGGTGCGACCTGTACCACCACCGCTGGCTACGCTGAAGTAAGCCTTACCTGCACGGATGCGCTCCTTCTTGTAAGTACCTGCAACGGGGTGCTGGAAACGGGTCGGGTTGGTGGAGTTACCTGTGATGCTGACATCAACATCTTCCTTCCAAAGGATAGCAACACCTTCGCGAACGTCGTCTGCACCATAGCAGTTCACAGCTGCACGAGGACCGTTGCTGTAAGGAATGCGCTTCACTTCCTTCAGTTCACCAGTGAAGTAGTCGAACTGTGTTTGAACATAAGTGAAGCCGTTGATGCGGCTGATGATCATGGCTGCGTCCTTGCCCAGGCCGTTCAGGATGCAACGGAGGGGCTTGTCGGCTGGTCTTGACTTGTTGGCCATCTGAGCAATCTTGATGGCACCTTCAGCAGCTGCGAAGCTCTCGTGACCTGCGAGGAAAGCAAAGCACTTCGTCTCAGGGCTGAGCAGACGGGCTGCGAGCTCTCCGTGACCAATACCTACCTTGCGGTCGTCAGCAACAGAGCCTGGAATGCAGAAGCTCTGCAGACCTTCACCGATATAGTTGGCTGCTTCTACAGCGTCCTTAGCCTTTTCCTTCAGAGCGATAGCGGTACCTACCACGTAAGCCCACTTTGCGTTCTCGAAGCAAATCATCTGTGTCTCTTCACAAGTCTTGTAGGGATCAAGGCCTGCAGCATCACAGATTTGGTTAGCCTCCTCGATAGAAGCAATACCATGTTTGTTCAAGCAAGCAAGAATCTGCTTGATTCGACGGTCTTGTGACTCGAATTTCACTTCACGTATCATAATCTTTCCTCCTATTCTTTACGTGGGTCAATACTCTTCACTGCACCGTCCTCGGCCTTTGTGCGACCGTATGTGCCAGTGACACTCTTCAGGGCCTCGTCAGCAGGAACGCCTTTCTTGATGGCATCCATGAACTTGCCCATGTGAACGAACTCATAACCGCAAACCTGATCGTCCTTGTCGAGGTACATCTTGGTGATGTAGCCCTCGGTGAGCTGCAGGTAGCGAGTGCCCTTAAACTTAGTACCATAGAGGGTACCCATCTGAGAGACGAGGCCCTTGCCAAGGTCTTCCAGGCCGGCACCAATCATCAAACCACCTTCTGAGAAAGCGCTCTGTGTGCGACCATAGACAATCTGGAGGAAGAGCTCGCGCATAGCGGTGTTGATAGCGTCGCAAACCAGGTCGGTGTTGAGTGCCTCGAGGATGGTCTTGCCGGGGAGAATCTCACTTGCCATTGCAGCAGAATGAGTCATACCAGAGCAACCGATGGTCTCGATGAGAGCTTCTTCGATAACGCCGTCCTTCACGTTGAGAGTCAGCTTGCAAGCGCCCTGCTGAGGAGCACACCAGCCAATGCCGTGAGTCAGACCGCTGATGTCCTTGATTTCTTTTGCCTGAACCCACTTGCCCTCTTCGGGAATGGGAGCAGGACCATGGTTGGGACCTTTGGCCACGCAACACATGTTTTGTACTTCGTGTGAATAAACCATAGATAATTAGTTTAAAAGTTTATGAGTTTAAAAGTTTACAGTTGTGTTTATCTTGTTCTTCCCCTAATGGGGGTTGGGGCTAATATCCCAGCTCCTTCACTATCTGGCTTATCTTCTCCATAGTGGTGAGTCGGGTGGGAACGAGGGGTAGACGCAGGACATTCTGAATCATTCCCATCTCGCTGAGCATGGCCTTCACACCTGCTGGGTTGCCGTCCACGAAGAGCAGCTTGAAGAGCTCTGTGAACTTGTGGTGGATGGTCAGGGACGAACTGTACTCTCCTCTGAGAGCTAGTCGAACCATTCGGCTGAACTCGGCTGGCAGAGCGTTGCCAATCACGCTGATGACACCAACTGCACCAAGTGTGATGAGCGGGAAGGTGATGCCATCGTCACCACTAATCACGTCGAAGTGCTGAGGCTTGTTCTTGATGATGTCGTCCATCTGCGTGATGTTGCCGCTTGCCTCCTTGATGGCCACGATGTTCTCGAAGTCTCGAGCCAGACGGAGCGTCGTCTCAGCCGTCATGTTGACGCCAGTTCTGCCAGGCACATTGTAGAGCACGACAGGCACTGGACTTGCCTTTGCTATTGCTGCGAAGTGTTGGTAGAGGCCTTCTTGCGAGGGCTTGTTGTAGTAGGGACAGACGCTCAGCACGCCGTCGATACCCTTCCAATCTTCGTTTTGTAACTCATCCAAGATGGCAGCCGTGTTGTTTCCGCCGCACCCCATCAGCAGGGGCACACGACCGGCCACACGTTCCACCAAGCGTTCCTTCAACAATCTTTTCTCTTCGCGGCTCAGCGTAGGCGTCTCGGCGGTGGTGCCCATGATGCAGAGGAAGTCAACCCTTCCCTTTATCTGGTACTCCACCAGTCGGTCGAGCGCGTCGAAATCGATGCTCCCGTCTGTCTGAAAGGGAGTGATGAGAGCGACGCCAAGCCCGCGGAATTTATTTTGTGCCATAAATGGTCAAGTGTGTCTTTTGTAATCGCGCTGCAAAATTACAAAAATAAGTTGAGATAACAAAAAGATAGAGCAAAAAAGAGAAAAACTTGTTGTTTTAGCTCTTGAGATTGTTGGGCTTAGTAGGCTTTACGGGTTGATTAGGTGTTTGCCCATTAACCCCACTTGCCCCGTTCATTCCATTCCTGTTCTGCCAGTCTTTGCGGGCACGATACATCTCTTCCTTGATGCCGCCTTTCTCGATGAAGTCACGCTTCTTCCATTCAATGAGGCCACGTCAATGCTTCTTATTTTGCTTTTAATTTACATGTTCATCTTCGCATATAAATATGATTTATAGAATTAAATTGCTTTTTGCTATTACAATCTTGGGATACTTCTAGACACCCTTATCGTAAACTGCACATTGATTCCGTCATCATCATATGTGAAGTCTATGATGTGACCAACTACGCCTTTGTTTTTCTCTGCTAGTTCTTGTATTTCTGCATCAAAAACTATCCCAATTTGTTCTCCTTCCAAGGTCGTATATACAGCCAAACCATTCCATGGAACTACTGCCACTTGGTATGGGGAGGTTGTGTCACTTGTCAAATAGTCATTCATGGCATCTATGATTTTCCCTTCAACCTTATAATCAGCGGTTGACTCTACAACTTCTTCAATATAATCCATAGCCTCTTCTGATGCCTGTTTAAAAAGTGTCTCACCACTCTTGCGTTTAGAGACTGACAATGTAATATCTAATTCGTTCGGCCAAAACGAGTTAAGTTGATATGATTTTACCTTTGCCAACACGAATCCGGCTTCTCTTATCCAACTTTTTATTTTTTCGTCAAATATGAAATTGAAAATAATCTCACCATCCAATGAATAGAATATATCTATGTTATCGAGTCCTAAACAGGGTCTGCCAATCATAAGGAAAGGTCCGGATTCTTTACCCACCTCATAGCGTTTCATGTACTTTTTAATGAGGTTTATCTGCTTTTTGTCGCTGATACGACATTCGTATGTGCAGAATTCAAAGTCCTCGTCGCCTTCCTCTGGAACTACAATACCCATTGATACATGCTTGCCTCCTTCTAAATCGTCGGACACCTCATAATATTCTCCATCTTGATTATGGGGGACCGATTGCACTTTAGGTGGTTCTTTAGTTTTCTTGACAGGCTTCTTTTTCTTCGTTTTGGAATCTTCATCGGAGTTTTCTCTCAAATGGAAAACGAACTCAGACTGATGCATGGAGTTAAATATCCAAAATATTATTCCAGTCAAATATGTGACATGCAAGTCCATTAAAATATCTCCACGCTCTGTCATCATTGGTGCATCTGGCAAGGCAATAACAAATCCATATTCGTCAATGGTATTCTTAATGTTCTCATTTTGTATGTCTGCAATAATATTATTGGCGTAGGGCAAATAATAACAGTATTCACCTTTGCTATTTTTTCGTCCCACAAGGATTATCATTCGAGCAGCAAGTTTCCTGCGAAAGTCTGGTATGAACTTTTCTAGGTCCATGATGTACGCTCTATCATCAAGCCACTCGTAGTTGTTGTCCTTTGGGTTTGTTAAGAAAGGAATCTCAAATTCAGGATATGGTTCATCTGTAACACCATCCTTGTCTCTATAAATATCCTCAAAGGGTATGTCTTCAAACAAGTGGCGTGGGTTTTCGAACGAAATCTTGAAGCTCGAGTCGTACCTCTCAATGAAAGTACATGGCATCTTCTCATCAGTCAAGTACAGCCAAATCTTTCCATTGTCAGAAGCAGTCACATAGCCAATACGCCTATCGTCAAGATAGGTGGCAATAGCCAACTTGTCTTTAGGATTATCCGGTTCCTTAACAAGATATAAGTTGCTATCTTCATTTATTGAGTCCAATACTTCTTCCCAATCATCAGGACACTGATAGGGAAGTCCACGTACTAAGGTACGAACATCACCGTATGAATCAACGGCTGTTTCATAAACTTTACTGATGTACATATTTTGGCTTATTCGGTTTTTGCAGACACGAAAAGTGCAGACTCCTTATCCGTGCCTGAAGTTGTAAGAAAGACCCATCCAAGAAATAAGTTAATGTCCACGCTAAGGCTGTTTCTTGCCCTTTCGCCGACAAAGTTATGAAAAAGATTTTATTAACAAAAGCCTTTGCCAACTTTTTTGATGAAAAGTCGGTAATCTCTCGAAGACGAGAAGAAATCAAAAACACTCGTCACTCATCAGGTTTGGGGTTTAATGTAATGAATATCAACATTATAGAACCTGACGAGTGGCCTGATGAGTGATGATGAGTCGTCAGGAACTCATCAGGGTTTTACCTTTTGACTGTCAAATAATTAGGACGAAATATGATGAGTGACGAGTAAAATGCAAAACACTCTTCACTCTACACCAACTCCTTGTAAGGAGCTTATATACAATAGGATATAGCGGTGAAGAGTGGGTGAAGAGTGGTGAAGAGCTCTACACCCTTGTTATTTTCTGATATTCAATCAAATATGGTGGTCTGGTGTAGGGTGAGGGGGACTTAGCCTACATATCGTATACACGGATGTTACATTTACATTTGTTGTAGGAGACACTTTTTCGCATGAATATAATTGCCAATTCGCTTGCGCAATTTATGGGAATATTGTATATTTGCATCTGAAATCTACAATCTGTAAATTGAAGATTAAAGATTGAAAAATGAAAGCTGAAGATTGGAAATTGAGAGGCATTCTGCTCCTGTTGCTCGCCCTTGTGGGAAGCAGTTTGCAGGCCAAGCGTCAGGAGCCTGTCGTGTATCTGGACATGAGATATACGTTGAGGGCTGATTACACGGACAGTCTGGAGGTCCTTTCCGTCTGGGACGACCTGCATGCCATCAGCGCTCTGCAAGGCATCGTGAACAGGGACAAGCCCCGGCTCTATATAGAATATGTGGAATGCGAGGGTTGCAGCGTGGATGCCTATTGGTGGAACCGTTATGCTGCGAAGGGGGAATGGCTGCATGGACGCGACACTTTGCATCTGCAGAGTGTCCCAGAGGCTGTCAGATATTTCCGGAGTTCCCTGAAAGGCGTGGTGGCATACGATTCCAACGTGGCCAGTACAAGCAATGTGGCGAGCAGTCTGGCTGGTGTGGAGAACTTGCTGCCCTTGCGATGGGATGCGAGGAAGGAGTCCCTCTTCCAAAGACTGACCAAGGGCGAGGATTCCCTGGAGGTGCGCGAATGGTTGGTGAAGCCCGATGGCAGCTCTCTCTTTACGGGAGAAGGGTTGATTCCGGGCACGAATCGTGTTTCGTCTGGGAGCCGGAAGTGCGACCCTTACCTTTGGCTGCTGGAGCGATACATGAAGACTGGTCGCATGGATGGACGCTATGCCGGCTACTATCAGGACCAGCTCTGGCGCGAGAAGCCTCTGAATGCTCCCACCAATCACCATACGCTCACCAATCACGACTTCTTCATCAGCCGAGGGGCTTTCTTCTTCGACTTGTCTCCTTGGTCTGACGAAGCGACAGACGACCCCAGCCAACCTGAGGGGACGGACTATCGCACGCTTTGCGAAATGTTGGAGCAGGCCCATACCTTGCGACATGGTTCTGTACCTTGCTACATTGGGGGCTTTCCCGAATGGGCCTACAAATACACAAAACGTGCAGGTGGCAAGCACGAGGACGTAGATACAGAGTGGCACTTTGCCGAGCTGATAAGCCGGTACATGGCCTTCAAGGATGCTGATGCCATCGGTTACGGAGCCCTGGCCAATGCTTCTTTCTGGCAGCATTTCCCTCTGAAGAAACGCTATCCTCAGTCCTGGACTTCGCAGAAGAAACTGAAGGCTGAGCACTATCTGAATGCCGATGGAACGGTCGATACCTCGCGCAACTACGTGATCATTTATGTGGGCGACTTTGACGCTTCGTCATGGATATCGCAACGAACGCACGATTTGTGGGACAATCCCCGTCGTGGAGAGTTGCCCATGATGTGGTGCATCAGCCCAGTCCTGTCCGAGCGCGTCCCACATGTCTTGCACTACATACGCTCGACGGCCAGTCCGAAAGACTACTTTGCGGCAGCCGATAATGGTGCAGGGTATATGATGCCAGGTGTAGCGGAATGGGAAGGTGCCCCAAAAGACATCGGGACATGGAGGCGGCATTGCCGGAAGTACTATGGGAAGTGGGGTTTGAGCGTGACTGGCTTCATCATAGACGGCAATGGGCCTGCTATGGGGAAGAGGTCGCTGGATGCTTACAGACGGTTCAGCCGAAACGGCATCGTTCCTCAGAAGAGCGAACTCATCGGCCAGTATCGAGGGATGCCCGTGTTGAGGTCCGACTACGACCTTGTTTCGAACAATCCGAAGGAAGCAGCCCGTGTGCTTGTGGAGCGAGTCCGTTTTCGCAGGGGAGTGCCTTTCCATTGGTTCCGCATCATCCTGAAGAGCCCGGAATGGTATGTGGATGTGGTGGAGGAGGCAAAGCGGCTGGACCCCAGCATCGAGTTGGTGGATATGCCCACCTTCTTCGAACTGATGAGGATTTATACGAAAACGGATTCCAAGAGATAGTTTTCCTTGTCTTGCTTGCAGGAAATGTGGGGTTGTGTGACAAGTCGCTTTTGTCGGAAAAATATTTACATCCTTACGACGACTAATGGCTGCTTCCCAAACGTGACACTTTAAGTTGCCAATCGTAACACTTTAAAATGCCAAACATCACACGTTAAATCGGCCAACTTCACACTATATAAATGCAATCTTCAAACGTTAAAAATGGATTTATCTTTAGCGATAAAATAAGGAGCTCAATATCAAGGGGTTAGAAAAGGCATAAGGAGAGGTGTATTATTGGATATTGGAAATTGAATATTGAAAAGATTGATTCTTTGACATCAAGAAAAATCTTTACATTTTGTTTTTTGGTAAAGTCATACGGCAATAACATTTTCTTTGTCTTTTATTTTGTTTCTTGCTCACTTTTTCGTATCTTTGTAGTCGAAATATTACTTTTCGATGGACGAGAAAGCACGCATATTGCAACTGCGGGAAGAGTTGCACCAGCATAACTACCGCTACTATGTGGAGAACAATCCTGTCATTTCCGACCAGGAGTTCGACTTCATGATGCACGAACTGCAGGACCTTGAGGCCAAGCACCCTGAGATGTTCGACCCGAATAGCCCTTCGCAAAGGGTGGGCAGCGACCTCAACAACGAGTTCGAGACCTTTGTGCACACTCGTCCCATGCTCAGCCTCGGCAATACATACAATCGCGAAGAAGTGGCCGACTTCTGGAAAAGAGTGAGCGAGGGCCTGATGGGAGCGCCTTTCCAGATCTGTTGCGAGCTGAAGTTCGACGGTCTCAGCATCAGTCTTCACTACGAGGATGGCCGTCTTGTCCGAGCTGTGACGAGAGGTGATGGTGTTCAAGGTGACGATGTGACTGCAAATGTACGAACCATTCGAAGCATCCCCTTGCAGCTGCCCAAAGGTGGCGATTGGCCCCGTCAGTTCGAGATTCGAGGCGAAG
>JAGCFN010000078.1 GCA_017650085.1 Bacteroidaceae bacterium
AACTTCAACTTCAGCATTACCTTCGGATATCGCTTCTAATAATGGCAAAGGAATATAACTTTCGAGAGATAGAACAGAAATGGCACCGTCTTTGGACGGAACGCCAGACATACAAGGTTACCGAGGACGAACGTCGAGAGAAGTTCTATGTCCTCAACATGTTCCCCTACCCTAGTGGTGCAGGCTTGCACGTCGGCCATCCTCTCGGCTATATTGCAAGCGACATATATGCTCGCTTCAAGCGCCAACAAGGCTTCAACGTCCTGAATCCCATGGGTTATGATGCCTATGGACTGCCTGCAGAACAATATGCCATCAAGACAGGTCAGCATCCGGAAAAGACCACGTTTGCCAACATCGACCGCTATCGCGAGCAACTTGACAAGATAGGTTTCTCGTTCGACTGGGACAGAGAGGTCCGCACATGCACCCCCGATTACTATCATTGGACGCAATGGGCCTTCCAGAAGATGTTCAACTCGTACTTCGACGAAGAACTCCAAAAGGCCCAGCCCATTGAAAAACTCATCGAGAAGTTCAAGAAGGAAGGGACTTGGCCTGCAGACGAGAAGGCTCAAAGCGACCTGCTGATGCAGTACAGAATCGCTTTCCTGGGCGAAACGATGGTGAACTGGTGCCCAAAACTAGGTACAGTTCTTGCCAATGATGAGGTCGTGGAAGGTGTCAGCGTTCGAGGCGGCTATCCTGTTGAGCAGAAGAAGATGCGCCAATGGTGCTTGCGTGTAAGTGCTTACAGCCAGCGTCTTCTCGACGGACTCGACACGATAGACTGGAGCGAAAGCATCAAGGAGACCCAACGCAACTGGATAGGCCGAAGCGAAGGTGCTGAGATAGAAATCCCCTATACCCTTTCAAAAGAAGGAGAGACGGAAGGTTCCTTCACCATCTTCACCACTCGAGCCGACACGATGTTTGGTGTCACATTCTTCGTCTTGGCTCCTGAAAGCGAACTCGTCGACAAGGTTACAACTCCAGAACAACGAGCCGCAGTAGACGAATACCTTAAGTATGTCAAGAGTCGGACCGAGCGAGAACGCATGATAGACCACACCGTAACTGGTGTCTTCAGCGGAGCTTACGGCATCAATCCCATTACTGGCGACCGTTGTCCTATCTTCGTGGCAGAGTACGTCCTTGCCGGCTATGGAACAGGAGCCATTATGGCTGTGCCTGCTCACGACAGTCGAGACTACGCTTTCGCCAAGCATTTCGACCTGCCCATCATTCCTCTTGTGGAAGGAGCCGACATCTCGCAGGAAAGTTATGATGCCAAGGAAGGCATTGTCGTCAATTCGCCCATAAGCGAAGACAAGAGTGTGAAGTACGACGGAGAAAGCCTCTGCCTGAATGGCCTCAGCATAAAAGAGGCGATTGCAGAGACGAAACGATTCGTCAAAGCACACAATCTGGGTCGAGTAAAAGTGAACTATCGACTCCGTGATGCAATCTTCAGCCGTCAAAGATACTGGGGCGAACCTTTCCCCGTTTATTATAAGAACGGCATTCCCACTATGATACCTGAGGAATGTCTGCCCATCGAACTGCCACAAGTAGAGAAGTTCTTGCCTACGGAAACTGGCGAACCTCCTCTCGGAAATGCCCAAATTTGGGCTTGGGACGAGGCAAATCGCAAGATTGTCGACAAGAAACTCATCGACGAGAAAGCAGGCATCTATCCCATCGAACTTTACACAATGCCTGGTTTTGCAGGTTCAAGCGCCTACTATCTGCGCTATATGGACCCTCACAACAATGAGGCTTTGGTAAGCGAAAAGGCTGCATCATATTGGCAGAATGTTGACCTCTATGTTGGCGGCTCAGAGCATGCGACAGGTCACCTCATCTACTCTCGCTTCTGGAACAAGTTCCTCTTCGACCTTGGCGTGAGCAAAAAGGAAGAGCCCTTCAAGAAACTTGTCAACCAGGGAATGATTCAGGGCCGTTCCAACTTTGTCTATCGCATCAAGGAGACTAACACATTCGTCTCTTTCGGCTTGAAAGACAAGTACGATGTCACGCCTATTCATGTGGATGTCAATATCGTCAAGAACGACATCCTTGACCTCGAAGCCTTCAAAGCTTGGAGTCCTGAGTACGCTACGGCAGACTTTGTCCTCGAGGACGGCAAATATGTTTGCGGATGGGCAATTGAGAAGATGTCAAAGTCAATGTACAATGTTGTCAACCCAGACATGATTGTCGAGAACTATGGCGCAGATACTTTGCGCCTCTACGAGATGTTCCTCGGCCCAGTCGAGCAGTCAAAACCTTGGGATACCAATGGCATAGACGGTTGCTTCCGCTTCCTCAAGAAGCTTTGGGCCCTGTATTGGGACAAAGATGGCAACCTCGCGTTGACCGACGGAGAACCCTCTGCCGACAGTCTCAAGACTTTGCATAAACTCATCAAGAAGGTGACGTCGGACATCGAGATGTTCTCCTACAACACGAGCATCTCGGCCTTCATGGTCGCAGTCAACGAGTTGAGCCAGCAGAAGTGCAGCAGTCGCACTATTCTTCAAACTTTGCCCATCCTCATTGCACCTTTTGCTCCTCACATCGCAGAAGAGCTTTGGGAAGCACTTGGCGGGGAAGGAAGCGTCTGTGATGCAAAGTGGCCGAGGTACGAAGAGAAGTATCTCGTGGAAACTAGCGTCAAACTTGGTGTGCAATTCAACGGTAAGGTGCGTTTCGACATGCTCTTCCCTGCCGATGCAACACCAGAACAGATGATAGAACTTGCTACCTCTGCACCTGAAGCAGCAAAGTATCTCGAAGGAATGGATATAGTGAAAACCATTGCCATTCCCAAGCGCATCGTCAACATCGTAGTTAAACCAAAAGCATAATGCCAAAGGTAAACTATCGCAGGATATGGGAGTTCACGCTGGACTTCCTGGCCATCAACCTAGGCATGGCTATCTATGCCTTGGGTTGGGCCGCGTTCCTGCTGCCCTATCACATCACGACGGGTGGCATGACAGGAATGTTCGCCATCCTCTATTACCTGACGAAGTTCCCCATCTCGGCAGCCGTGCTTATTGCCAACGCCATCCTGCTCATCATTGCCTTCAAGCCACTTGGTTGGAAGTTCGTGGGCAAGTCGGCTTATGCGGCCATTGCCCTCTCCTCTTTCCTCGAATTAGGGCAACAAATGATGACTGACGAGAGCGGCAACCTGATGCAGATACTTGGCGAAGGTCAAGACTCGATGGCTTGCGTGCTGGGTGCCATCTTGAATGGCTTAGGCATCGGCATCGTCTTCCTTACTGGAGGAAGTACAGGCGGCTGGGATATCATTGCTGCTCTCGTAAACAAGTATCGCAATATCTCCTTCGGGCGAGCCCTGCTGATTCTCGACTTCCTGGTCATTGCCTCGTGCTGGCCCATCTTCCACGATGTCAGGATGGTTGTGTTCGGTTATGTCACCTTGGTTGTCTACACCTATGCTCTGGACATGCTCATCAACAGTGCAAGGCAAGACATCCAGTTCATCATCTTCACCAACAAACCTGATGAAATCTGCCAACGCATCATATCAGAAACCTGCCACAGCGTAACCTCGATGAATGGCGAGGGCTATTACAGTCACCAAGATATTAAGGTCTTGATCACGATAGTTCATAAACGAGAGTCTGTCAAGATACTTCGTCTGATTCAAGAGACCGACCCTGCAGCTTTCGTTTCGCAAAGCAGAGCTGAAGGTGTGTATGGAAACGGGTTTAACGTCATCAAGCCATGAAGATAAAAGACATCATAGGACCTTCACCTTGGCAGTTGCTGCGTGACTATCTGCAAATGCTGCTTGGTACTGTCATCTACACGATTGGCTATACCACGTTCTTGCTTCCCTATAAGATTGTAAGCGGTGGCGTGACTGGCGTTTCAACAATCTTCTTCTACTTAACAGGTTTCCCTGCCGGCACCACATACTTTATCATCAACATCGGCTTGCTGTTGATAGCAATGCGGGTTCTTGGGTGGCGCTATCTAGTACGCACTATCATAGTAACACTACTCGTGTCAGGTGCCATCAACTTGATGCAGACGCAACTTACTGAAATAGCTCCTGACGGAACTCGTATCCTCACGCATATCTTAGGTGAACAGAAGTTCATGGCTTGTGTCATTGGTGCCTTCTTTGAAGGCCTTGGCCTTGCCATCATCTTCCTGGCAGGAGGCAGTACTGGCGGTACAGATATCATTGCCAGCTCCATCAACAAATACTGGAACATATCGCTTGGCCGACTGCTCTTGATGTGCGACATTGTCATCATTGGCTTCAGCTATATCATCGAGCATGATATCGAGACGGTAGTCGTAGGCTATTTGGCAATGTTCATCAGCACCAACTTCATCGACTACGTCATCAATGCAGCAAGGAGAAGTGTACAGTTTATCATTATCAGCGAACGCTACGAAGAAATTGCAGAGGAAGTGAACACACGGCTCGAGCGCGGTGTTACCGTCCTGTCGGGCGAAGGCTTCTACAGTAAAGAGAAACGTCAGGTACTGCTTATCCTGGCAAAAAGATACGAGAGCCGAAGTATTTTCCAACTCATAAAACGTCTTGACCCACAGGCATTCGTTTCTATGAGCAACGTGGAAGGTGTCTTCGGCGAAGGTTTCGACCCAATAAAGAAATAGCGAATGAAAGAACTCATCATGGCCACAAACAATGCCCACAAGCTTGAGGAGGTCCGACAGATACTGGGCAGCGCCTTCACGGTGAAGAGCCTAAACGACATTGGCTGCACAGAAGACATTCCTGAGACAGCCGACACGCTCGAGGGTAATGCCCTGCAAAAGGCTCTGTATATCCATGAGCATTACGGCGTGGACTGCTTCGCTGATGACACGGGCCTTGAGGTCGATGCCTTAAATGGAGCACCAGGAGTCTATTCGGCTCGCTTTGGTGCAATGAACGGTTATGGCGAAAGTCATGATGCAGACGCTAACATACAGTGCTTACTCGACAAACTCAAAGAAGCAGAAACACGCAAGGCTCGCTTTCGCACAGTCATTGCTCTTGTTCAGGGTGGCAAGGAAATGCTCTTCGAAGGCATCGTCGAGGGCAAAATACTCCAGCAACGTGTCGGCAATGAAGGCTTTGGATACGACCCCATCTTTGCTCCCGTTGAAGCTAATGGTCTTGCCTTTGCCCAGATGAGTGCGGAAGCGAAGAATGCCATCAGCCACCGTGGGCGAGCCACAAAGAAACTTGCCGAATATCTTTGCCAATACAATAAATAAAGCCCCTTACACGTTTTCTAAATAAGAAGGATTAGTTAGTCAACTCGTTTAAAGCATATACTTCCCATGATAAGGAAACACCTCTCTCTAGCACTACTTCTATTTGTGCTTTGCCTGACTGCTACTGCCCAACAACTTGGCAGTTGGCGTATGTACCTCAGCTACCATATCGCCACAAAGAGTGAGACAAGCGGTAGCATCATCTATTCCTTGATGAATGGCAACTTGCTTTCCTACGACACAGAGGATGGTGAAGTGCGTACTTACGACCATATGGACGTGCTGAGCGATGTGAATATTGCACACATTGCATATAGTAAAGAGGCTGGGAAACTGCTCATTGTCTACAAGAACAGCAATGTAGATTTGCTCGACAAGAATGGTAATGTCCAGAACTTGTCTGCGCTGAAAGACAAACGCATCTTGGATAAAGAGGTTTCCAGCGTTTACGTTAATGGTTATATGGCATATTTGGCCACGGGATTTGGCTTTGTAGAAGTAGACATGCGAGAGGGCGTGTTCCGCAATACATACAAACTTAGCTATTCCATCACCTGCATTGCAGCATCGGATGAATATGTGTTCATCGGCACACCAGAAGGCATTCGCCGATGTGCAAAGAACAGTAATATGCAGTTGGAAGAGAATTGGAAGATGCGACTCAATTGGGGCGGATTCAAAAGCATGTGCTTCTTCCAGGATAGACTCATAGCAATGAACTCTGAAGGCATCTATGTTTTAGATCCTCTCTCCGGCAGCAAGCAACCCCGTTTATCCAAGGCAAACTACACATTCATGAAGAACTTGGGGTCTCAGTTGATATGGGGAAACAAGAAACAGATTGGTTTTACTTCGGACGTGAGCGGAGCCGATGCTGCCACTTTGGAAGCCGCCTCCACCATCATTACCACAGATAATGTGTGGAGTGACATCTCCTATATCGGTGGAACCTACTGGATGAGCGAACAGGAAAACGGGTTGCGAGGTTACAAGAGAAACGGCACAGAGGTCGTTTCGACTGGGGAAACCATCCAACCTAGCAGTCCTATTCGTGACATTGGATACAACATAAGTTGGGTTGGAGACCGCCTTCTTGTGGCTGGAGGTATCAATACTGT
>JAGCFN010000079.1 GCA_017650085.1 Bacteroidaceae bacterium
CATCGTTCGTCAGATGATGCGCAAGGTGCAGATCGACGACGCAGGTGACACCCGCTTCCTCTCTCAGCAGATTGTCGATAAGCTCGAGTTCAACGAGGAGAACGACAATATCTGGGGGCAAGAAGGTCGTTGTCGATGCTGGCGACTCCGAGAACATGCAGAACGGACAGATCGTCACGGCACGTCGTCTGCGCGACGAGAACTCGTACCTGAAGCGTCAGGACAAGAAGATTGTTCAGGTTCGCGACGCACGTCCTGCTACCTCGAAGCAGATTCTGCAGGGTATCACCCGTGCAGCATTGCAGACCAGCAGCTTCATCTCGGCTGCCTCCTTCCAGGAGACCACCAAGGTGCTCAACGAGGCTGCCATCAACGGCAAGACCGACTACCTGGAGGGCATGAAGGAGAACGTTATCTGCGGACACCTCATCCCTGCCGGTACTGGCCTTCGCGAGTTCGACAAGATTGTCGTAACCAACCGCGAGGACTACGACCGCACCCTTGCCAACCGCAAGACTCTGCTCGATTACCCAGACGGAATCTACTAAGACTCCTGTCGAAATGATAAGAACCGCAAGGCGAAAGCCCTGCGGTTTTTTGTTTTCTTTAGTCGCCTCGAACACGAAGAGTTGCAACATGGCTAGTGATGATTGCAAATTACACGTGTGAAGTTGCCCAATTTCACGTGTGAAGTTGCTCAACTTCACGTGCCACGTTTGCGAATTACACGTGCCACGTTTTGTAATGCTCCACGAAGTGAACAAAAATCTGTACTTGAGCCTGCGGATTCTTGGCTGATTTTGTCGGATTTCGTAACTTTGTGGAGAAAAAGTTGCGACTTGATGCAATGTTTTCTCCTTTTGTGTGTATAAAGGAGTAGAGAGGCACGAAAATGAAGACAGAGACAGACATCCTCATCGACGACCTGCGCAGACAGAAACCGGCTGCCTTGGGGCGACTCTTCGCGGAGTACGGTCCGACGGTGTTCCGCATGGTGCAGCGCATCGTGCCTGGCCGCGAGGATGCTGAGGAAGTCTATCAGGATGTCTTCGTCAAGGCGTTGCGAGGCATCATGACCTTCGACCCAAGGAAGGCGACACTCAGCACTTGGCTCTGCCGCATCGCTTACAACGAGTCGCTCAACTTCGTCCGACGACGCAAGCCGAACCTCGTCTATATGGACGACAGCAAGCTGGGCATCGACTCGTTCGAAGTGCAGGAAGACGCGCCTTTCGACGAGGAAATCATTGCACAACTGGAGAGGGCTCTGTCGCTTTTGCCGCCTCACGAACAAGCCATCATCAGCATGTTCTACTACGAAGAACGGAGCTTGGCAGACATTGCCTACGTAACAGGCTCCATTCCCTCAACCGTCGGTTCCCGGCTGAACCGCATACGCAAGAAACTTTACAGAATCATCAAAACGCTTTGAGCTATGAAAGACATAAACCTACAAGAAGCCGTACGCAGACGGGAAGAGCAGTTGCCACCCATGCCAAGCGACCTGAACGAGCGCCTGCTTCATCACATTAAGGCCACAACTGTGCCGTCGAGACACTATTATATAAGGTGGATAGCTGCCGTAGCCAGCCTGATTCTTGTTGTCGGCATAGGTTTCAAGTTCCTGAGGCTCCCCAAGCAGACCGAGACAAAGATTGTGGAAGCGGTGGAACGCGAGGAACAACCGGCAAAGCTGCCTGTCGTGGAGCCGCGTCAGCCTGTCGTGGCCAAGGCAGAGGAGCCTTTGCAACAGAAGCCCTCAAGGAGGTCGAAGCCAACCGTCCGCAAGGAAAAAGCCAGCCTCTCCCCATCCCTCTCCCAAGAAGAGAATGTGGCAACTGCGGAGCCTTCTACCCCTTCTTCGGAGGAGACTATGGAGGCTTTCGTCGAGCCGCCCGACCCTTATCTTGCCTTGGAAGCCCAAGTTCAGGACATCCGTTCGCGAGGCGAGCGCTTCAGCCAAGAAATAGCACAATTAATGGAATGAAAAACATCACATCATGAAAAGGATACTAACACTCATCTTGCTGGCAACCATCGTAACGACAATTGGCAGCCAGCAGCCCAACGAACGCCTTCGTCGCCTCGAACGTCTCCTGAGTGAGAAGGGCGCGATAGGTGTCAGCCACAGACAGAACAACACCAGCGGCCGGGGCATCACGCACTATTTGAACGCAGGCATCTTCGACTTGTTTACCGACAAACCGAACTATAATTTCGATGAACGCATAGGCGAGGCAACGAGGAAGAAAGTCATCGCGTCGCACGACAGCATCATGGCGGTCCGCCGTCAGCAAATGGCGACTCTGCTCGACTCCATTCGCCTCACCTTCGCATTTCTCGCAGGGGAAGCAGCCCAGAGTTACAGCTACGAGTACCACATGAACGGCATCGACACCATCAAGTACACTTGGGCTTCAGGCACTAGCGAGGACACCATTCTCTCCCTTCCCATCGGGGGGCGCTGGCAGTCGTCCAACTCTCGCGAAGCAGCCTACTTCGACTATAGTGGCGGTTACAACGAGAAGCGACAAGGCAGGGAGGAGAAGGGACAATACTGCCACATGTACTCCGTGCCGACCGGCTTTCGCTGGGACAACATGAAGTCCTTCGACGTCAAGGCTTTCGAAGCACATATCGCTCCTGTGCTCAAGGCGTTCAAGAAACTGAAGGGTGCGAAAACCTATCCCGTCTATTGGCGTCACGACGAAGGCTTCAAGAAGATGGACGACTTCATCTTTCATACTTCGCGACTGAGTGTATATAGCGACAACAAACATACAGGCCTGACAACCGGCACGCACTACTTCATCCCGGCTGAGCACAGGGAAGAGGCAGACACGCTCTACAAGCAGCTCGCCAAGCTGGCCCTCGACTACGTCAACCAGCATCCGGAGCAGCCTTACGAATATCGCTTCTCGTCTCGCTTCCCGTACCTCAACATCACGGAACTCGTTGAAGGAAGCGGTTGGAAGAGCGACACGGACTACAGCCTCCGCTGCATGCGCGACGACGAAGGCTATCACATCCTCTGCCTCACCACTCAGGGTGAGTTGTGGATTCCCAAAGACTGGCCCAAGCTCAAGAGCTACATCAACGGCGAAATGGTGTATCGCAAGAAGTAAGGTTTAGTTAAGAAATCATAAAAGATGCCCCTCCCCGCATAATATTTCGTCCCCTCGCGCGTTATATATGTAGAAAGGATAACCAAGCAAGCCTAAAGTATGAAGAAGCAAGCTATCATCACCCTCCTGCTCGCCTTTGTAGCGATGGCAGGGCAAGCAAAAGAGAAGACCATTATTTGGGAGAAACCTGCAAAGGCTCTCAACTGTGCCGACCTCCTCGAAATAGAGAAGGTGGAACTTACGAAGCAGCAGACGAGGCTCTATGCGCGGTACAGGGGTATGCCAGGAAATTGGTTCCGGATAGCAAAGGAGAGCCTTTTGCAGTCGGGAGGCAAGACGTATCCCATCGTAAGTGCCGACAGCATAACGCTCGGCGAGAAGTTCACATTGGGCGACAACGGCTCGCAGCGGTTCGTGCTCCATTTCACGCCTCTGCCCATGAAGACGAAGGAGTTTGACTTCATTGAGGGAATGGGCGACAACGACTTCAAGGTCTTTGGCGTCCATGACTCGACTTACACGATGCCTGCCGCACCTGTGCCTGCCGAATACCTTGCCGACTATGCTGAGGAAGATCAGCTTGAGGACTTGAAGTACGGCGAGGAGCCTGCCGTCGTTCACTTCAAGGCACTCAACTATCGCAAAGGCATGAACCCGAGAATAATGGCACAATACATTGACTTGAAGAGTCCGGGAGAGCCACAAGACCTCTACTTCCGCATGGATGATGACGGCGAAGCTGAGCTGAAATTGCATGTAGGCTTCCCGCAGGTAGTTTGGTTCCACATGAACAACTTCCCGTGGGGTTCCAATTGCAGCCTTTATCTTGCCCCTGGCAAGGAAGTGACCGTGCTTGTCGATATGCTGAAGGACGACACATACAAGGGCAATAAGTTCGTCGGCTACAAAGGTTACTTTGCCAAGTTCGCAAGGGAGTATTATCAAATGCAGACGCAAGATGATGATATTGAGATGAAGAAAACGGCTCGTACCGTCGAGGAACTCATCCGAGACTACGATGAGTATAGTGCCAAGAACGACAAGTACATAGAAAACTTGCCATGTGAGCAGGCCGTGAAGGACTGGCTGACTCAATTGATATACAGCGGCTCGTATTCGTTCTCTTACTACGGCAATCCCATCGACTCCCTGTCCAAGCAGCCGGCTTTCGCCGAGCACTTACTCCAACACCATATAAGTGGCCTTCGAGACAGAAAGGCCATTCTCACCTTTGCGTTTACAGAAGGCAGCCGCTACTATGCAATGGACAAGGACGCACGAGGCATCAATGCCGACCTTGCCCGCTACTGCTACTACCTGCCGAAGGTGCTTGACGGGCAGAAGGTGGAGAAACCTTTGATTGAAGATGCCAACCTCTCTGCCCTTTACGATGAGGCTGCGAGGGAATATCAGAAGACTGTTGCCGCTCAGAAGGAAGGGCTACCTGCCGATGTTCATTACCTCGACATGACCGACATCGCTCCCGAAGACATCCTTTCAGCCATCCTCAGCAAATATAAGGGCAAGGCTGTCCTCATCGATGTTTGGGCAACTTGGTGCGGACCTTGCCGTATGGGACACAAGCTGATGGCTCCCTTGAAGGAAGAACTCAAAGGCAAGGACATCGAGTTTGTCTATATCACTTCGCCTTCGTCGCCTTATGAGGATTGGAAGAACATGATAGGCGACATCCCAGGCAATCACTACTATCTTACGAAA
>JAGCFN010000080.1 GCA_017650085.1 Bacteroidaceae bacterium
AATAGTTTGCCGGCGGAGGTGGTGGCGGAATTGAGCTCGGATTCAGCGCTTGAGGTAATCTCGTACCTCGCACCTCGTACCTCGCATCTCGAAACATCTCTCTCTCGAATGACACTGCAAAGGTACTACAAAAACCGCACCTACACAATAGCCCAAACGTTAAGGGAATATAAAACGGTAATCAGGTATTAATTCCTCTAATGCTCAAATTCCTGACCATGAATAACTTTGCGCGGGGGCGCGCGAGGGGCTATGAGATTCGCACGAAAGTCGTGGAGAAATTTTCAAAACTCATGGAGATTTTTCAGAAACTCCTGCAGATTCGAGGAAGTCTCGTTGAGATAGAGCGGGGCGATGGCAGCCGTCAAGGCTCCAGTCATTCCCGACTACAAGGTCACGGGGCGCCTCAAGCGTCTCAACCGTCTTTTGCGTTTTTTCTGAAATGCACATAAAGGATAGGCTCACGCACCAAAGGTTCGCGTACCTTATATATAATATATAATTAATTCAAGTTTCGCAAGTTCCTAACTTGCCAGTTTTAATTGATAAAGTTCAACGAAATGACTGAGTTTGTCCGACCGATTCAAGAGCGTATCGAAGATTTCTTCATCCTCGATATTGAAGCACTCTGCAATCATGCGGACTATCTCAAGTATCATATCCCAGATTCTCTCAGTGAGAGTGAGCTCCATGCTACCTTTGACAGCATCATTGAAGAGTCCGCCCACGGTCTCATAGTCAGAGAAGCGCTTGGCGGTGGAGAGCAGATTGTACTGCATGGCCGTGATTGCAGTCATGGCAATCTGCGAGGAGAAGTTGCGCATCTGGTACTTTCCGAGTCCCAGGTTCTGCTTGCTCTCCTTGAATACGACTTCCAGAGACCAACGTCTGGAGTAAATCCTATAGGCCTCGAAGAAATCGAGCTTGCGATTGGTGGTAATGAGTCCGTTCCACTTGCCACGCTTGTCTCGCTTGGAGAAGAACAGACGGACATTGCGCCCTGCAAAGATGACATCCACAGTGATGTACCAGCATCCCAGACGACGGCTGTACTTGCGTCCCTGCTTAGGTTTGTCGAAGATGGCTGCGAGTTGGTTGGCCGTGTACTCCTTACCTTTATATACGTACTTCGTCTTGCCCATCTTGATCATTCCGAGATAGTGGCACCTGACGTGGCGGGAAGTGATGAACAGGATGACCTCTGCACAGGCAAACCAACTGTCGGCCAGCACATAGTCGAAATGAATCTTGCGCTTGATGATGCGACGGATCATCTCAATCATCAGCGCAATCTTGCTCTGGTTGTACTCCTCGATGCGTTTGGCTGTATGAGACTCCTTGTCGTGTTCCTTGGAGAATCGGGCATCAAGCTGCTTCTGCTTCAGACCGTAGTTCCCGTTCTTGCCTTCCTCTCCGACAAGAGCAAAGTCAAGCAGCATCTGGCTGACGCCATCGGTGATGCCGATGAACAGTCCCTTGAAGCCGAGCATCATCGAGTGCGTCACATGGGAGTATATCTTACCGATAAGCTCAGTCTGGATGCCACGCTTGGGATAGTCCGTGTCATCGACCATCAGGCAGACAGGCTCCGTGCTGTCAGTCGCCCGCTGCCCCTGAGTCTTGTTCCAAAGCTGGAGCGAGACAGTGGCAAGGATTTTGCGCCAGTCATACGACTCATTGGAGATAAAACGATAGAACACGTCCTTCCTGCAGTCAAACAGGCCGCTTAGCGAGGACTTACTGTAGTTATAAGCATTGCGAATCATGAAACAGGGAAACAACATCAACAGTCCAAGCACCTGCAGCTGCGTCAGTTTGCAGTTGCACTTGCTCTCGCTGTCGAAAAGCCGCTTTTCGGACAGCCGAAGGGCCTTTGTCATGTCAATTATCGCATTCATTGCACTCGTGGCATCATTTTCTTTGAAAAACTTGCCGATCTCTGAAAAAATGTTTGTACCTTTGTCGCTGAGCATAGGGTTTTGTACTTTTTTGTTAGCACTTCAAAGTTACAAAATTTCCGCGACATACGGAAATCCCTGTGCTTTTTTTTTGCGACCTTATCTCAATTATTAATTAACTTGCGAAACTTGAATAAGTTTTTTTTAAGGCGGATACACTATAATATCGTTTTTCTACAGCTTTATAGGAATAAATAGTACCATTCACCCACCATGCGCAAAGCCATCGAGGGACTGACGAAGAAGTATAAGGCTATCTTCCCTTACTTTTTTAACATCGGCTGGAAGATTTGGCCAGTCTTCCGATGTTCGATACGTCCATAATAATGTTCTGTTTCTGTCATTTTTTGTATGACAATAAGCAAT
>JAGCFN010000081.1 GCA_017650085.1 Bacteroidaceae bacterium
ACAAAAGCAACAAAAGCAACAAAAGCATCAAGCGAAAACGAGACAGGCATTGTTGCTTATATATAATATTTTACCAATTACATTATTAGTTAATATAATAAATAATATATAGCCGGACCTTTTCTCTCAAAAACAGGTGTTGCTTTTGTTGCTTTTGTTGCTTTTGTTGAAAATGCGAAAAATCGACTCTTTTTAATGCCAGGAAGAATTGCCTGTCTTGGCACGAAATCCAGAACCCCCGAAAAACCCCTCTCTTTTGCCCCAGAATCGCACGAAATGTCTTTGACGTACATTTATACCACCGAGGCAAAAATTTGCGCTCTACGGTGCCTTAAAACGAGCAGTTAAAATTCTTTGAATTTTACATCATCAGAATCTCACCCCAATACATCATATTGTAAGCTTCAGTACAGACGTAATCAGGCACTTCTTTAAAAGGTTGCATTCTCTGGTGACCGATTCAAGATAGTCTGTGTCTTTTTCGCTCTTTATTTTGCTATCTCGGAATAAATTCGTAAATTTGCACGCAAATTTGAATAAACAAACCGATTATGGCACAGAAACCAAGTATACCTAAAGGTACGCGGGACTTCGGTCCAGCCGAAATGGCAAGGCGTAACTATATCTTCAACACGATTCGCGAGGTCTACTCGCTCTACGGATTTGAGCAAATCGAGACTCCGGCAATGGAGAACCTCTCGACCCTGATGGGTAAGTACGGCGAGGAGGGAGACAAACTGCTCTTCAAGATACTGAACTCGGGCGATTTCCTTCGTGGCATCACCCCGGACGAGCTCGCTCAGGGCGCAACAGGGCATCTTGCCGCCCAACTGTGTGAAAAGGGTCTCAGATACGACCTGACCGTACCCTTCGCGCGTTATGTCGTGCAGCACAGAGAGGAACTGACTTTGCCTTTCCGACGCTATCAGATTCAGCCGGTATGGCGGGCCGACCGACCCCAGAAAGGCCGTTATCGCGAGTTCTACCAATGCGATGCCGATGTCGTCGGAAGTGACTCGCTGCTCTGCGAAGTGGAGCTGATGCAAATCATCGACGAGGTGTTCCGCAGGTTCGGCATCCGCGTCTGCATCAAAATCAACAACCGCAAAATCCTCTCCGGAATCGCTGAAATGATAGGCGAAGCCGACAAGATAGTGGACATCACGGTTGCCATCGACAAGCTCGACAAGATAGGTCTCGACGCCGTGAACGAGGAACTGCGCGAGGACGGCATCAGCGATGAAGCCATCCGGAAACTGCAGCCCATCATCAACCTGAGCGGAACCAACGCCGAGAAGATAGCCACGATGCGCGAAGTCTTGGCTGGCAGTGAAGTGGGGCAGAAAGGCATAGGCGAGGTGGAATATGTCCTCTCGAAACTCACAAACCTCAATTCCGAACTTCAACTCGACCTGACGCTTGCACGCGGTCTCAACTATTATACGGGCTGCATCTTCGAGGTGAAAGCTCTGGATGTCGAGATAGGAAGCATCACAGGAGGCGGTCGCTACGACAACCTGACAGGCATCTTCGGCATGCCTGGCTTGAGCGGAGTGGGAATCAGCTTTGGTGCGGACCGCATCTATGACGTCCTGAACCAACTCGACCTCTATCCTGAAGCCGTCACGACTGCAACCCAGGTGCTCTTCATCAACTTCGGAGAGAAGGAAACGGATTACTCACTTCCCATCATCGCCAACCTTCGCAAGCAAGGTATCCGCTGCGAAATCTATCCCGATTCCAGCAAGATGAAGAAGCAAATGCAGTATGCCAACCAGAAGGCGATTCCCTTCGTGGCCATGACCGGCGAAACGGAAATGGAGGCTGGGAAAGTGATGCTCAAGAACATGACGACAGGCGAACAGAAACTCGTTTCGCCCGAAGAAATCGCAGCATCCGTCAACCCTTAATTCTTAATTCTTAACCTTTAATTTTTAACTCATAATAGCGCAATGCCCGCAGCCCTGTATCTCATACCTGTCACGCTTGGCGAGACTTCCATCGAGCAAGTCCTGCCATCGTATAACCGTGAGGTCATCATGGGCATCCGCCACTTCATCGTCGAGGATATCCGTTCGGCCCGTCGCTTCCTCCGGAAGACTGACCGCGAATTTCCCATCGACGACAGCACCTTCTACGAGATGGGCAAACATGCCGACGAAAGAACATTCAGCACATATCTGCAGCCACTTCGGGAAGGCAAACCTGTCGGCGTCATCAGCGAAGCAGGATGCCCAGCCGTAGCAGATCCCGGAGCAGACATCGTCGGCATCGCTCAGAAGGAAGGCTTGCGCGTCGTGCCTCTCGTGGGACCGAACAGCATGATTATGGCCGTGATGAGTAGCGGTCTGGGCGGACAGAGTTTTGCCTTCAACGGCTATCTTCCCGTCGAACCCGCAGACCGCGCGAAGAAGCTCAAGATGCTCGAGACGAGGGCTTGGACGGAAGGGCAGACGCAACTCTTCATCGAAACGCCTTACCGCAATCAGAAGATGTTCGACGCACTCCTCTGCACACTTCGACCGCAAACACGACTCTGCATTGCAGCCGGCATCACAACCGATGACGAATACATCCACACCCTCCGCATCTCGGAATGGAAGAACACCAAACTGCCCGACTTGAGCAAAACACCTGCAATTTTCCTAATCAACAAGTAAATGAAGTACTCTATCATAGTTCCCGTATACAACCGCCCAGACGAGGTGGACGAGCTGCTGCAAAGCCTTACAGAGCAGTCGTTCAAGGACATGGAAGTCATCATCGTGGAGGACGGTTCGAGCCAGCCTTGCGATAACGTCGTGCATCGCTATGCAAGCAAGCTCCCCCTCCGTTATTATACAAAGGAGAATAGCGGGCCTGGACAAACACGCAACTTCGGTGCAGAACACAGCCAGGGCGAGTTCCTCATCTTCCTCGATAGCGATTGCGTCTTGCCTCCAGACTTCCTGAAGGAGGTGGATGCCGAACTCGGCAGGAAGGAATGCGATGCATGGGGCGGTCCGGACAGGGCTCACGAAAACTTCACACCCGTTCAGAAGGCCATCAGTTACAGCATGACTTCGTTCATTACGACTGGCGGCATCCGTGGCGGCAAAAAGCAGATGGACAAGAAGTTCTATCCGCGTTCGTTCAATATGGGCATTCGTCGCAGCCTTTACCGACAGCTCGGAGGCTTCTCTTCCATGCGTTTCGGCGAAGATATCGACCTGAGCCTTCGCATCTATAAGAGTGAAGCGAGTTGCCGGCTTTTCCCCGAAGCATGGGTTTGGCACAAGCGCAGAACCGACTTCAAAAAGTTCTTCAAGCAAGTCCATAATTCAGGAATTGCCCGCATCAACTTGATGAAAAGGCATCCCGGAAGTCTGAAGCTCGTGCATCTGCTGCCAGCCGTGTTCACGATTGGCGTCTTCCTTTGTCTGCTCCTATTCCTTGTAGGTCTGTTCTTCACAGGAATCGGGCTATATACAGGTTTCTTCGGTGGCACCGGATGCAACATGGGACTCATAGTTGCATACTTAGGTGCGGCAATTATGCTCTTGGCTTTGCTTCCCCTGCTGCTCTTCTCGCTGATAGTCTTCATCGACAGTTCCATTCGAAACAAGAGTGTCAAGATAGGCTTCCTCTCGATTTGGGCAAGCTTCATCCAACTCGTCGGCTATGGTACGGGCTTCATCCGCGCTTGGTGGTTGAGGTGTGTTCGTGGCCGAAACGAAGATCTACAGGCATTTAAAGAGAACTTTTACGAATGAAAACAATAAAGGAATGGGCTCCCGAAGACCGACCACGCGAACGGTTGCTTGCCAACGGTGCTGAAACGCTGAGCAAGGCCGAACTGCTCGCCATTCTCATAGGAAGCGGCGTGCCGGGCAAGTCGGCTGTGGATATTATGCGCACAATGCTTTCCGATTATGGGGACAGCCTCATGAATTTGAGCAAAGCCTCCGTAAAAGACCTGATGCGATATCCGGGAATAGGTGAGGCGAGGGCTGTCACGATTGTCGCGGCTTGTCAGCTTGCCAATCAGCGTCTCAAAGAAGACCTTCCGGAACGCATGCTCATAAAGACGTCGGCCGATGCCTTCAAATACTTCCGCCCCAAAATGCAGGACCTCTCCATAGAAGAGTGTCATTTGCTTCTGCTCGACCAGGGCATGAAGGTCAAGAACTCTGTTCTGCTCAGCAGGGGAGGCATTGCCGGAACTTCAGTCGATGTGCGTTGCCTTTTGCGTGAAGCCCTTTTGGGAATGGCGGTTGGAGTGGTTCTTTGCCATAATCATCCAAGCGGAAGGACACAACCGAGTCGTGACGACGACAACCTCACCAAGAAAGCAGCAGAAGCCTGCAAAGCCGTCAACATCCGCTTTGTTGATCACATCATCTTTGCGGGTGACAACTATTATAGTTATCAGGAAAATGGAAAACTCTGAATTGGAAATGCAGGAAAGGGTAATCGAAGTGCTGAAGACCGTATTCGACCCCGAAATACCCGTCAACATATACGACCTCGGACTTATCTATCGTATTGAACTCAACGAGGACAATACGGAGTTAAGCGTAGACATGACGCTGACTGCCCCGAATTGCCCTGCAGCCGATTTCATTGTTGAGGATGTAAGGCAGAAGCTCGAAACGATTACCGGCATCGAAAAGGTCGAGGTAAATCTTGTCTTCGAACCGGAATGGGACAAGGACATGATGAGCGAAGAAGCAAAAGTGGAACTGGGATTTCTATAAAAACAAGATATGAAGAACATTTACTTTATCGGTGATGCCCATCTGGGGAGCCTTGCCATTCCGCATAGACGTCAGCAAGAACGCCGTCTTGTACGCTTTCTCGACGAGATCAAGGACAAGGCCGGAGCCATCTATATGCTTGGCGATATGTTCGACTTCTGGTTTGAATATCAGACAGTTGTGCCGAAAGGCTATACGCGTTTCCTCGGCAAGATAAGCGAGCTGACAGATATGGGTATCGAAGTGCATTACTTTACCGGCAATCACGACATTTGGTGTCTCGACTACTTGGAAAAGGAATGCGGAATGATTCTTCATCACAACGCCCTCACGCTCGAGATTGGCGATCAGACTTTCTACCTCGCTCACGGTGATGGTTTGGGCGATAGGGATTGGAAGTTCAAGTTCATTCGTAGCGTCTTTCACAATAAAACCTGCCAATGCCTGTTCCGTTGGTTGCATCCCGCCCTGGGTATGCCTTTCGGACTTAATTGGGCGAAACACAGCCGCTTAAAGCACAGTTCGGACGGTAGCGACCCCCCATATCAAGGCGAAGACAAGGAACCGTTAGTGATTTTTGCTAAGAAGTATTTAAGCGAGCATCCCGAAGTGGATTTCTTTATCTTTGGACATCGCCACATCGAGCTTGATCTGGCCTTGACCAAACAAACTCGAGTTCTCATTCTTGGAGATTGGATTACACAGTTCACCTATGCCGTCTATAACGGCGAACAACTCTTCCTGGAAAGTTATACCGAAGGCGAAAGTCCGCGTTAAACAAGCACAACACCAAGGTTGGCTGGCAAGGTGAGGACAAGCGGCTCGTTCGAATTGAACGGTATGCTTATCTTCTTGCCGTTCAGAATGTTAGTCATTGATGCTTTTTCCGTTTCTTTAAGCTTCGTGAACTCAAAGAAATGCTCGGGAATGTTGAGGGAAACCGTTTCTTCCTTATCGGAGAAATTGGCAACAACTAAGGCGAACTTCTTTCCCGAATGACGGATAAATGCGTATTGACGGCTGAGATGCGGATTCACATACATCAGGTCGTAGAAGCCTCCCTTTGCAAATAACGTTTGTTCTCGAGCTTGAAGTACGCTCTGATAGGTCTTTTGAAGAGACAATTCTTCGTTTGTGAGCAGTTTCCCATCGAAGCGGCCTTTGTTGCGCCAACGTCGAATGGTGGGAACGCTCCAATAATCAAAGATGGTGGTTCGGCCGTCCTGACCGCTAAAGCCTTCCGCATCCATACCTCGCTCGCCAAGTTCTTGTCCAAAGTAGAGCATGAAGGGAGAGGGCATCAGACTGCTTACAAGCAATGCCGGCAAAGCTTTCTTTGCATCACCAAGCAGGAAATCGCTTGCAAGGCGCTGTTCATCGTGGTTCTCCAAGAAATTGAGCATCTTGCCACGAATGTCGTCAACCGATTGCCAACAAGATGTTATGCTTTGAGCGCTTTGTCCCCGACGAACATTCAGAAGGGTGTTGTAAAGTCCGACTTTATCGTAGAGGTAGTCGAAATGACCTCGATGAATGTAGTCGCGATAAAGGCTCGGATTGTAAACTTCAGCAATGAAAATGATGGCAGGATATTTCTCTTTAACCTGAGGCAACGCCCATTCCCAGAACTCGACGGGCACCATCTCGGCCATATCGCAACGGAATCCGTCGATATCTTTCGAGGCCCAATAGAGCATGATGTCAAGCATCTTTTGCCACGTATCTGGAGTAGGGGAGAAACGCCCTTGTCTGCCACCAAGATAATCGATGCCGTAGTTGAGCTTTACGGTTTCGTACCAATCGTTTTTCGAAGGCCAGGAAGTAAAGTTGTCGTTTCCCGTAGCCTTTGCCGGGACCTCTTTATATGTGCTTTTCGAAAGGATGTTTTCGAGGTGCAACTGTTCTGCAGGAAGGTAGTAGAAGTTGTTCTGGGGTGAGAATGAACACGTCTTGTCGTCATCTTCGCCAAGGTCGTGAACCCCTTTAGGCTTTGCATCCGAATGATATTGGCGTGCAACATGATTGGGAACGAAGTCTATGATGACCTTCAAGCCTGCTTTATGTGTCCGTTCTACCAGGAGTTCGAACTCACGAATACGCTTTTGGGGGTCTTTCGCAAGGTCTGGATCGACGTCATAATAGTCACGAATCGCATAAGGACTGCCTGCTTCGCCCTTCACCACATCAGGGTTATCGACGGGAATTCCATAAGCCGAATAATCCGTCTTGCTTGCGTGTTCGATGATTCCCGTATACCAGATATGAGTACAGCCAAGTCCTCGGATTTGCTCCAAAGCCTTGGCTGTAAAGTCTTTCATCAAGCCGCA
>JAGCFN010000082.1 GCA_017650085.1 Bacteroidaceae bacterium
GGGCATCCCGCAGTTCGACCGCGAGGGTGGTCTGCCCGAGAATGCCTTCATCGTCATCGGTGCGAAGTCGAGCCACGGCAAGACGTCGTTCGCCAACTACCTGGCGCTGCAGGCAATGAAGCAAGGCAAGCGCGTGGCCTACTACAGCATGGAGATGACGAACCTGGAGCTCACGCAGCGCCTGCTCTCGATGGAGTGCCGTGTGAACGTGAATGCCCTGGCACGCCTGAAGCTCGAGCCTGCTCAGGAGGTGAGGGCCTTCCACGCCATCGATTCGATGATTGCGAGCAATGCCGAGAACTTCAACTTCGACGAGCGCGGCGTGAACAAACTCGACCGCATGCTGCAATCCATCCGTGCGCTGAAGAGGTCGCGTGGCCTCGACCTCGTGGTGGTGGATTATATCCAGCTGCTCGGCATCGACCCAGTTTTCCGCGACGAGAACACCACAAAACTCATCGGCCGTGCCTCGCATGCCTTCAAGGACATTTCGCGCGACCTGGGTGTGACCATCCTCTGCCTCTCGCAGATCAACCGAAATGTGGTGGGACGGCCTACACGCGCCAACCTCCGCGACAGCGGCGAGATTGACGAGGCTTCCGACCTCACCATCATCCTCTATCGTCCTGAGGCTGACAAGATGGAAAGCTATCCTGACCCGCACCAGCACGTAACGGTCAAGAACACGATGCTGGTCGATGTGAGCAAGTTCCGCAATGGCGGACAGCTTGAGTTATTCATGGGCTACCAGCCTGAGTTCACCTTGCCATTTGTGCTGACCAAGGAATTGCAGGGGCAAATGGAGATATTCGACAAGAATGGTCAACCTTCGGATGATCTCGAGGGTATCTGATGGTTATGGCTCCCCCAGGTATTCGAAGATGAGCGCGGTCTGGCGAGCGGTATAGTGATGCTGGCGAGGATTATAACCTGTCTCTGCGAGTTGGTTTTTAAGTTCATGGTTGCCTGCTATCCAGCGACGAAGGTGTCGTGCTGCTGTATCTGCACTTGCAGAAGGGAAATAGGCAATAGCTAATGCAAATTTGTTGTATTGTTGAACTGGCCACATACAGTTGAGAAGTTAAGAAGAGTAATACTATTAACGCTGCAAAGTTACTGATTTTTTGCGACATTTGCAAGTTTTTGCAAAGGTAAAAACGGACATTTGCGGACATTTGCGGACGAATGCGGACAATTACGGACAGTGCCAAAAATAAAGTTCGTATCTTTGCATCGCGATCTTTGAAATAATGGCTATAATTAGAAAAAAAAGCATTGAAAGGTGTAGATGCTGACGCCTCTTCTGCTTAGTATTGGCATCAGCCACCTGTGAGAGCCAGCTCTCCCATCTGTCTGACACCAATACTAAGCGCACGGCATGCCGTGCTACACCTTTCAAAGAAAAAAAGTCCTCCTTTTGGAGGAAGAAAAAGGGCGAAGCCCAGAAAAAGGCCATCCGGATCCTGATTATCTTAATCAAGAATTTGAGAATTAGAGAATTGTGATTGGCTACACCCTATCATTAATGAGTAATTAACGGCTCATTATATGGTCATTAACGTTAAAGGTACTTTGTTTATGCTCTTCGAGCAGAAATCAAGGAGGAAATTTATAGTGGAAATTGTTGCTTAACCCTGCATTTGCTTGACC
>JAGCFN010000083.1 GCA_017650085.1 Bacteroidaceae bacterium
ATTGCGCTATGAGGGGTTTGCCCAAAATGGGGATGATGTCGGACTGGAAGACATTGTACAGTGAAACGTCCGTGTTGTGATGGGTGCGTACTTCTTTCTCTATTTCTGCAAAGTTCTTCACCTTCTGCATTTCCTCGTCAGTCAGTTGCACCTTTCCTTCTTGGTGAAGTCGAAGCAGGAACACATCGGGGTCGGTCAACAACCGATTGCTTTTAATGTCTATCAATGCCGAAGTGTAGTTAATGAAGTTTGTCAAAAAGCCGTCACGACACATCAGCGGCACTTCCGAGCGCATCCATTGCAGAGGATTCAATTCTGCCTCTGTCTTCTTGAGAAGTTCCTCTTGGTTCTCATCATGTGAAGGCCAACAACATTTCACAATCATCGGATAACCGAAATGCCTCTGGATGTTGTCCTGATAGTAGGTGAGGAAACGATGGGAGAGATTTGGACGAGCCATTTTTAGAGAATCCATTCTTGTCTGGCTCACTGCCATCCAATGACGTTGCTGAATGATCGTGCTGTCGATGGCCAACTCGTTTGTGTTTACGAACTTGGGGTGGAAATCACTGCCCATCAGTTCATTGTTGAAGCGGGCATATTTGCCACCCATCAAGTAAGTGCGCTGGTTCACATCGTCGATATAAAGCAAGAGCGTGTCGTTGTTCTCCACTATTATTCTTCCCCAAAAGGTGTGTTCCAATGGATGTTCAGACTCATTGTGGATGCCCATTACCGCAGGGCCATTAACTGGCATCCTTACCTCAAATCGCCCTTGCTCGTCAATTTTCGAGTGCTCTACTATCTGCTTGTCGTCAAACAGACGATGGATGTAAGAGACAAAATCCGCCTCCTTTTTTGTCGTATGGACACAAACTCGAAGGGTGAAGTTACCCTCTTCAGCATTAATACTACTCGGCCATGATGTTTCATCCTTAGACGGATAATCGGGCAGGAATTGTGCGGTCAGCACAGATGTCTTGTGTTTACTCCCGTCGATAATAGCGGCATTCTTCTTCAATCGCACTTCCTTTCGCTGTCCGTCCTTCGTCAGCACTACATGGTCTTTGTCCACTTCTGCGTAGTTCCAATATTCGCAGTCGTAGATGGCGTAGTCGTCGAACAGCCCGATGAGCCATTCGCCCGTCACCTCGTCCCTCAGACAGAGGTCGAGACCCGATTTCACTTGCGCCTGCCCCGCCACAGCGACGAGGGCAAGCAGGATTGTGATGATGGTTTGCTTCATATTCATTTTGGTTTTATTTCAGCCTTTCCTTCAGTCTCGTCAATTCGTAGTCGAAGTTGTCGTAGCCGTCTATGCGCAGGTCGTCACGGACGCGGCGGCAGTCGGGGGTGATGGTCTCGTAGTGGGGGATGCCGTTGAACTGGAACAGCTCTTGCAGACGGGTGAAGTCGGCATTGGTGACGCAAACGGTCTCTTCATTGGCCAGCCACTCAGCCACGTATTTCTTGTAGGCGTCGCTGCCATCGGCAGTGCGCTCCCCAGCAATGAATATAAGTTTCACGTCGTCGCGCTTGGCAATCTCGGCACGTAGTTCCTTACTTGCTTGGATGGCACCACGGCAAGGGCCGCAGCCCATACCCCAGAAGTCTATCATCAGAATCTTGCCTGGATATTTAGCGCAGAGTGAGCGGATGAGGTCGGCCATCGGCGCGTCGGGAATGGGCGTTGCCAATTCCGTCTGTGCCATCGTCCGAGAGTAGAATTCATCGGCCTTGGCTTTGACGTAGGGATGCGTAAACGTGTTGCTGAACATCGCATATTTCGACTCTTTATCTGTCTGCCAACGACGGGACTCCGTCAACATCTGTTGGTACAAGCAGAGCTGGGCTATCAGTGTGTTGTCCTTGCTGC
>JAGCFN010000084.1 GCA_017650085.1 Bacteroidaceae bacterium
GATAGCTGGCGCAGTAATATTTTCGCAATTTCTTTCAGATAAATCAGATAAATCCGCTTCCTTTTTTCATCGAATTGACGTTAAATTTAAACGCGAATACGCAAAGTCGCAAAGTGTTTTTCGTTCATGTTAGTTGTAGATACAAAAAATCACCGCGACATGATGCCGCGGTGAAATTTTATGTCTGAAGGTTGAGGGCTAAAGTCTTTAGCCTTTCGCCTTTTTGTCTTAGATAGCGAATGGGTTCTCGCCTGGATAGAGCTGACCTGCTGGGAGAGGAGTGTTGATATCCTCAACGCCGAGCAGACGGAGAGCCTCGAAGAGAACCTTTCCACAATGATCGAATGCGTAAGCACCGTGGTGTGGGAAGCGCTTGCCAACGAGTACGTGACGATAGAAGCGTGCGAATCCAGGGATAGCGTGGATACCGATACCACCGAATGAGCATGGATCAACGTCAAGGAACTCACCCTGAGCGATGTAAGAAACGAGCTTAGAGTCAGAGTTAGACTGGATACGGAACATTGTTGACTTGCCTGGAGCAATCTGGCCCTCGAGAGTACCCTTTGTGATATCTGGACTCATGAGACGAGCCTGGATGAGCTGATACTTGATTTCGCAGCTCTTCATGCAAGAAGAACATGTGTTACCACAGTGGAAGCCCATGTAGAGGTCCTTGAGGTCAGCACCTGCGAGGTTTGCACCAGCAGGGATAACGTCAGCAGGAACTGAGTTGTTGATATCGAGGAGAGTAGCTGGCTTCTCTGTTGCGCACTCAGCCATGAACTCAGAGAGAGCACCGTAGAGGTCAACCTCACATGCTACAGGAATACCACGGCCTGTGAGGCGTGAGTTAACGTAGCAAGGCTCGAACTCGAAGATTGGCTGCCATGCTGGCCAGCACTTGTTAGCGAATACAGCGAACTTTGAGCCACCCTTGTTGTTGTCATACCAATCAAGGAGGGTAACCTCGAGCTGTGCCATCTTGTTGATGATTTCTGGATATTTGTTGCCCTTGCCAAGCTCTGCTTCCATATCCTTAGCAACAGCCTCAATCTCAGCCTGCTTACCTGCCTTGCTTGTGATCTCGTTGAATGCCTTATAGAGGTCGAGCTCAGAGTTCTCCTGAACCTCGATGCCGAGATCGTACATTGGCTGGATAGGAGCGTTACAAGCGAGGAAGTCCCAAGGACGTGGACCGAAGCCGATAACCTTGAGGTTCTTAACACCGATTACTACGCGAGCGATGTTGCGGAAGTCTGAGATTTCCTTAACACCCTCCTCTGGAGATACGTTTGGATATTCAGGGATATATACCTTGAGGCGACGGAGACCTACGCTGTAAGAGAAGTTGAGGACACCGCAGAGAGCGTCACCACGGTCATTAGCGAGGTTAGCCTTGCCTTCCTCCTTAGCAGCGATAACCATTGCAGGGCCATCGAACTTCTGAACGAAGAGAGTTGTAGGACCCTCTGGACCGAAGTTGCCGAGGAACATACATACAGCGTTGATGCCATTTGCCTTAGCCCAGTCA
>JAGCFN010000085.1 GCA_017650085.1 Bacteroidaceae bacterium
CCTCAACAGTTCTTGGCGAAAGGGACAGCTCTTCTATCAAGGCGATTACGAGGATAGCTCTTTCAAGCTCGACTGGCAGTTCGGCTTCTCGAAGAAAAGCTACGGAGCCAACACCTTCTACAGCGCCAATTATCCTGACCAATATGAACGGAATCAACGACTTATGACAAGCGTTTCTGCCGAGACGAAAGGCCGTTTCCACTTCACGCCACAAGTCTTTTGGAACCGTTCGTGGGACAATTTTGAGCTTGTTCATAACTCCACCTTTGGCGAGAATTTCCATCGTTCGGACGTTTATGGTCTTAAGGCAGGTGGACATTTCGACTGGAGACTTGGCAAGACGGCAGTTTCGGCTTTGCTTCGCCACGAAAACATCCTCAGCACTAATCTTGGCTGCAATCTCCGACCAGAAGGGAGTTTTTATACTTGGAGCGACAATCGGACGACAGTTTCTTTCAGCCTCGAGCACAACATCCTGCTGAGGCGTTGGACCATTTCTGCAGGCTTGATGGCGAGCATGACATCCGCCATCGACCATCGTTTCCGCTTCTATCCGGGCATTGATGTTGCTTATCGCCCCACTTCCCGATGGAAGTTGCTCTTCTCCTACAACAAAGGCTTCCGCTTGCCCACCTTCACGGAACTCTATTATAAGAGCCCGACTCACGAAGGCAACCGCGACTTGAAGGCCGAGCACAACCATTCCCTTTCGCTTGGAACCGAATATAGATGGAGTGGGGCAGAGGCAAGCGTGAAGGGCTTCTATCATCGTGGAACACAGATGATTGACTGGGTGATGTATTCGGCAGACGACATCTTCCACACGGCTTCCTTCGACCTCGATAATGTGGGCGTGCAAGTTCAGGGAAAGATTGCTTTTCCGGAGCTTCTCGGACACGAAACTTGGATGCGTTCCCTCAGTATGGGTTATACATACATTCATCAGACGAAGCACGATGCAGAGGGTGTTGTGAAAAGTAATGTGGCAATGGAGTACCTGCGACACAAGTTCGTGGCAAGCCTTTCACACCGCATCTACAGCCGTCTTTCGATGAGTTGGGATTTCCGTTGGCAAGAGCGTGTAGGCAGTTATGTGAGTGGCGGAAGACTAGTCGGTTATCATCCCTATGCCATGCTCGATGCCAAGATGCAATGGGATGCGCCTCGCTACCAGCTTTTCGTTCAAGCGACAAACATCACCAATCATCACTATTACGACCTCGGCTCAGTTCCTCAACCAGGTATTTGGGTGATGGCAGGAACACGATTCAGGCTGAGTTTATAAATTTCGAATTTATAAATTTTGAATTTTGAATTTAAAATTGTACCTTTGCACGCGGAACAATGTATTTAATTATATGATACGACGCTACATCGCCACTTCTCTGTTGCTTTTCGTCAGCCTTTTGGCTATGCCTTACACACTTGTCATCGATGCTGGTCATGGCGGAAAAGACCCTGGAGCAATGAGTAATGGCGCAAAGGAAAAGAATATCAATCTGGCTGTCGCTCTTGCTTTCGGAAAACTTGTCGAGCAGAATTGCAAGGATGTGAAGGTGGTCTATACGCGTAAGACTGACGTTTTCGTCGAGTTGAACGAACGCGCTAACATCGCCAACAAGGCAAAGGCCGACCTGTTCATCAGCATCCACACGAATGCTACGGCTGCAAAAGTCGGTCCAAGAGGTACTGAAACGTATACTTTGGGTATGCACAGAGCTGCCGACAACCTTGCCGTCGCCAAACGCGAGAACTCCGTCATCACCCTTGAGAACGACTACGAGCAGAAGTACGAAGGCTTCGACCCCAATTCCAGCGAAAGCTATATCATCTTCGAGCTTATGCAGGACAAGAACATGGAGAGCAGCGTGAAGTTTGCCGGACTCATCCAAAAGCAGTTCCGCACAACAGCTGGCCGCGTTGACAAGGGCGTTCATCAGGCTGGATTCCTCGTTCTTCGTGCCACCAGTATGCCAAGTGTTCTGATTGAGCTCGGCTACATAAACAATGCGAGCGAAGCGTCCTACCTCACCTCGACTGCCGGCGTGAATGCCCTCGCAAAGAGTATTTACAACGCGTTTGTCGCTTATAAGAAATAAGATGAAAACAGAAGTAAAGATAGGGATAACTGGTGTCGTCGCCATCGTGGCACTCTTTCTCGGAATCAATTTTCTGAAGGGTGTTAACTTGTTTAGTTCCAGCGAGAAATACTATATCGTTTTTAGCAATACTAAAGGACTGACGAAGAGCAGTTCCGTCTATGCTGACGGCTATAAGGTGGGCATCGTGAGCGGCATAGAATACGACTTCCGTCACCCAGGAAAGGTCGTGGTCGAAATCAGTACGGACAAGGGACTCCGCATTCCTAAAGGCAGTTCGGCGCAGCTCGATGAAGCCGTTCTGGGCGGTTGCACTCTCAATATGCTGCTCGCAACCAACCTGCGCGAAGCTTATCATCCAGGCGATACCATCGAGGGCAGCGACGTGAACGGCTTGATGGCAAAAGTGGGAGGCATGGTGCCCCAACTGGAAGAGGTTGTGGCTAAGGTTGATACCCTTGTCGCAACACTCAACACCCTGCTTTCCAACCCCAATCTGCCCCTCATCATCCAGAATGCTGAACTAATTACAGAGAATCTCAACAAGAGCACAAATCAACTTAACACTTTGTTACGCAACGACATACCGCAGATGACGGGCACTTTTACGAAGGCTGGCGAGAATGTGGTAACGCTGACGGACAAGATAAACCAACTTGACATACAGGCCACGCTCGAGAGCGTCAACCAGACTATCGGCAGCGTCCATAGCATGATGGAGCAGATGCAAAGTCCGAATGGGACACTTGGCAAGCTGATGAACGACCCATCGGTTTTCGACAACCTGAACCATACAGTCCAGAGTGCCGACAGTCTCGTCAGCGACCTTAAGGCTCATCCGAAGCGCTATGTGCACTTCTCTGTCTTTGGAAAGAAGGAGGGAAAATGATGAAGGACACGATTGTAGGCATCGGCGAGGTCTTGTGGGACTGCTTGCCGGAAGGGCGTAAGTTGGGTGGAGCTCCAGCCAATTTTGCTTATCATGTCGGCCAGTTCGGTTGGCAAAGTTCGATCGTTTCGGCAGTCGGAAACGATGCTTTGGGTGACGAAATTCTGCAGATTTTCAAGGAGGCGAAACTCGCCAACGATATTGCTCGAGTGGAGCAACCCACTGGAACCGTGCAGGTTACCCTTTCCGCTGACGGCATTCCTTCCTACGAGATTTGCGAGAATGTAGCCTGGGACAACATCCCATGGACGGATGAGTTGGCTGCATTGGCTGCCCGGACAAAGGCCGTCTGCTACGGTTCTTTGGCGCAACGCTCTCCTGTTAGCAGAAAGACCATTATGCGTTTCATCGCCTCGATGGGCGAGGACACAGAGCGTATCTACGACATCAACCTTCGTCAGCACTTTTATAGCCTCGAGGTCATTGAAGAAAGCCTCTGCTGCGCCACGATGCTCAAGCTCAACGATGAAGAGATAGCCGTCGTGTCAAAGCTTCTCGGACTTTTTGACGACAGTATGGAA
>JAGCFN010000086.1 GCA_017650085.1 Bacteroidaceae bacterium
CACATCGAAATAGGCCGTAAAGCGTGCGAAAATGGGTGGCGAAGAATGCCCTTTTATATGATAATATAATGTAGATTACTGCTCGAACCGTGAAATTAAGAATTAAGAATTATGAATTATGAATTAAATTTCGTACCTTTGCAGCCGAAAACAGAAAAGAACACAAAACAAGGCTATGAAATATGCTTTAGTAACTGGCGGATCTCGTGGATTGGGACGTGCTGTCTGCCTCAAATTGGCGGCTCAGGGTTTGCCCGTCATTATCAATTATCAGAGCAATCAGGCTGCTGCAGAAGCCGTCAAGGCTGAGATAGAAGCTGCTGGAGGAACAGCTGAACTGATGCCCTTCAACGTGGCAAATGAGCAGGAGGTGGACCGTGCCTTCGAGGCTTGGACAGAAGCCCACCCCGATGACTACATCGCCTATCTCGTCAACAATGCCGGCATTCGTCGTGACGGCATGATGTTCATGATGCCGACAGAGGATTGGAAGGCCGTACTCAGCACTTCGCTCGACGGATTCTACTATGTTACAAGACGTTGTCTGCCAGCTATGCTTCGCAAGAAACATGGGGGACGAATCGTGAATATGACCTCCTTGTCAGGACTCAAAGGCTTACCAGGACAGACGAACTACAGCGCAGCAAAGGCAGCACTCATCGGAGCCACGAAGGCTCTCGCACTCGAAGCAGCCGCCAGAGATGTGACTGTCAACGCCGTTGCCCCAGGTTTCATTGAAACAGACATGACGAAAGACCTGCCTGTCGACGAACTGAAGCAGCAGATTCCGATGGGCCGTTTCGGCCGTCCCGAAGAAGTGGCAGAGCTGGTCAGCTTCCTCCTCTCGGATGCAGCGGCTTATATAACAGGCGAGGTCATTTCCATAAACGGAGGACTTTATACTTAGTTCATAGTCCTTAGTTGATTAGGTTGATGTTTAGAGAAATAGACATACTGGAACTCCTGCCGCAAAGGCCGCCATTTGTGATGGTGGACCACTTGACGGATTACAGCGAAACGCAGACTACTTGCGAACTTACCATCCGAAAGGACAATGTGTTCTGCGAGAACGGCGAGTTAGCTTCGGCAGGTCTCATCGAACATATCGCACAGACTTGTGCTGCTCGGCTCGGCTACTATAATAAATATATACTGAAGACGGGCGTCCGTCTCGGCTTCATCGGCGAAGTGAAGGACCTCGAAATTGTCCGTCTCCCTCGCGAAGGAGAAACTATCGAGACAACCATTGTGGTCATGCAGGAAATCTTCGACGTCACGCTCGTTACTGCCGAAGTGCGAGTGGGCGAGGAAACAATCGCCACAACACGCTTGAAGATAGCTCAAGGGGAACAGAGCTCCAGTTCATAGTCCATAGTTCATAGTTATGCAGGAAAAGGAGTTGCGTTTCTCGCGAGAGTTTGAAGTTCGCTTCAGCGAAGTCGATATCATGGGAGTCGTCTGGCATGGAGCTTATCCGCTCTATCTGGAAGATGCGCGTGAGGCTTGGGGGCATCACTACGGCCTTTGCTACGATGATTACCTGAAGAACAATGTCTTTGCACCTATCGTGGATATGGACATACGCTATCATCGTCCCATCTTCTACACGACAAAACCTCGCATAGACATCGTCTATAAGTTCAGTCCGGCAGCCAAAATCATCTTCGACTACGAGATTCACGACACGGAAGACAATGCTCTTCTGACCTCCGCTCGCACCATTCAGGCTTTTACCGACCAGCAATATCAGCTCATTCTCGAGAATCCGGAGTTCTTTCTCCAATGGAAAGAGAAGTGGGGACTAAACGAATAACAGAATGATTCTACAAGATAATCTCTTCAAAATCAAAGCTCAAGAAGCAGGGCAACCTGTCTTCCAAATAAGCATCAACAAGGAATGGCCCATCTACAAGGCACACTTCCCAGGTCATCCCATCACGCCTGGTGTCTGCATCGTGCAGATGATTCAGGAGCTTTTGCAAGTCTGGTTGGGTCGCGAAGTGAGTCTCGTTAAGGCCAAGAACGTGAAATACCTCGCCATCATCTCGCCTGAAGAAGTATGCGAACTGAGCGTCTCCTTCACTTCAATCGAGGAACAACCTGACGGAAACCTCAAGGTTCATGCCCAAGTCGCAAGTGGTGAGACCGTTTACACCAAGCTCTCAGTAACTTTCAAATAAACAGGAATATCAAGGCAGGCACGGCTGATTCCGTGCTGATGCGTTATTCCACGAGGCAAGCGTCGAGCAAAGTGGCGATTGCTTCCTTGTCGAGATGTTGGCCGATGAAGACCAGCTTTTGCATTCTGTCGCCATAAGTGTCGTCCCAATCACGGCGAAGATTGGGGTCTCGCTGTTTCATCATTTCCAACTCGGCTTCAGGCATTGTAGCATACCATTGCCCTATGTTCTGCAGTTTCACTTGCTTGCCAGCCTGTTCGAACAGGTAGCAGACGTCTTCTTCGCCTTTGAAGTAGCAGATTCCCTTTGCCCGAATGATTCCTTTCGGCCATAACCGAGCCACGAATTGGTCAAACTCGCTGAGTCTCATGGGCTTGCGCCTGTAGTAGACAAACGTGCCTATTCCATATTCTTCAGCTTCTCCTTCATCGTGATCATGGTGGTGATGATGGTGATGCTCGTGGTCGTGATGGTGCTCTTCGTGTTCGTGGTGATGGTGTTCGTGCTCGTCTTCTTCGTCATCATCATCGTCATCATGGTCGTGATGGCCTTCCAACTCTGCAATCCAGGTTGCGGATGTTACCACCTTTTCATAGTCGAAGAGGTTGGTATTCAGCAGCTTGTCGAGCTCCACATCACCATAGTTGCAGTCGATGATCTGTGCTTTCTTCTGGATTCCCCGCACTATCTGACGGATGCGTTCCAGTTCGTTTGGCTCCACATCGGCAGCCTTGTTGAGCAGGACGATGTTGCAGAACTCAATCTGCTGGATGACGAGATTCTCGATGTCCTCTTCGTCGATGTCCTTTTTGGTGAGGTCCGAGCCGCAATTGAATTCGTCTTTCAGCCTCAAGGCATCCACTACAGTCACGATGCAGTCCACGTAGGGAACGCCATTCTTCGTGACTTCTGGAGCCATTTGCGACATAGAGCAGATGGTTTGGGCGATAGGTTCAGGTTCGCAAATGCCGCTTGCTTCGATGACGATGTAGTCGAACTTCTGCAAGGCGATGATGTCGTAGAGTTGTTGCACCAAGTCCATCTTGAGGGTGCAGCATATGCATCCGTTCTGAAGGGCGACCAAACTGTCGTCCTGATTGCCTACGATTCCGCCTTTCTGAATAAGGTCGGCATCGATGTTGACTTCGCCTATGTCGTTGACTATCACGGCAAAACGTATGCCTTTGCGGTTCGAAAGGATGCGGTTCAGGAGTGTCGTCTTTCCGCTGCCAAGGTAACCAGTCAGCAGAAGGACAGGAATATTGTGTTTCGTCATATTGAATGTTTGTTTTATATTACGCCTGCAAATTTACATCTTTCTTCCGAAAAAGTGTTCAAGGAAAGCCATAAAAATGTTTAAAGGATGCCGATTTTCTTCCTTTATAATATAATAATGTGTTTTTTCTCCAGCCAAAGTATTGTGGAATGCAAAAAAAGTGTTATATTTGTCCGCGTTTTGCAATAAAATATCAAACAATTCAACAGTATATGCGCAAGTTTTTATTCCTTTTCGCTGCTTTCTTTGCAGCCACACTTCTGCAGGCTCAAACGCCAGATTATTTTGTGCCCTACAAGCAGACAAACCTTCGTCTGCCTAGTGTTCCCCTGCTTGTGAACGACCCATACTTCTCTTTCTGGTCGCCCTACAACAGGCTTTACGATGGCACCACCAAGCATTGGGACGACCAGCAGAAAGCAATGGACGGCCTGCTTCGAGTGGACGGAAAGGTATATCGGTTCATGGGATCTCAGAGGAAAACCAAACTCATGGCAATCGCTCCTATGGGAAACAAAGGCGGATACCAGGCTAAAGTGCGTTCAAGCATTACTTCCGCAATGACGGACACCTGGATGAATCCTGGCATTTCAGAGTCTGGATGGACCAATCAGATGGGTCCTTGGGGAACGACGAACGAGTATCCCTACATCCAGTCTGCTTGGAGTGGAAACAATACAGACCGCTATATCCGCCGCCATGTCACACTTACTGCGGAAGATTTGCGTAACGACCTTTGGATCATCTACTCCCACGACGACATATGCGAGGCGTATGTCAATGGTGTGCAGGTGATAAATGTGACGGAAGAGAAGTGGCGTCAGAACGTCAAAGTGCACCTGACTGGAGCGGCCAAAGCTGCTTTTGTGGAAGGCGACAACGTCATTGCCTTCCATGTTCACAACACTAAAGGCGGCGCCTTGGCAGACATCGGACTCTACAAGAACGAACTTGGCTTCCATCCCGGTTATGCCTCGATTGCTGCGATGGCAGACGAAGGTCCTTGGGAAGCTAAGGTCAAGACGACTTCCACCAGCGGAACAACTTGGACGACAGAGGGTTTCGACGATGCAAGCTGGCAGACTCAGACTGGTGCTTTTGGCACGCCAAACGAATATCCTAACGTCAACACTTCTTGGACAGCTGCAAACAGCCACTATTATATCCGCCGATACATCACCCTTACGGAAGAGGATTTGCAGAAAGACCTTGCTGTCATCTATTCCCACGACGATGTGTGCGAGGGATACATCAATGGCCGCAAACTCTTTGGCACAGGCGAGACTTGGGTTCAGAACGTCATCTACAAGCTGACAGATGCTGACAAAGCCGTTCTTCATGCAGGTCAGAATGTCCTTGCCTACCATGTGAAGAATACGACGGGAGGCGCTTTGGCCGATATCGGATTGTATGCAAGCACAGTAGACGAAACGCTGGCAGCCCAGAAGAAGCTTGATGTCTTGCCGACCAGCACTTACTATACCTTCACTTGTGGTGGCGTAGACCTCGACTTGGTCTTCACGGCTCCCTTCCTCATGGATGATGTCGAGCTGATGTCAACACCTGTCAACTTCATCTCTTATCAGGTGAAAGCGAACGACGGACAAGAGCACGATGTCCAGTTCTTCTTTGGAACAACCCCGGAACTGACGGTCGACAACAACAGTCAGGCAACCATATCGACCATCGTAACTGAAGGCGGCCGTCAGTTCATCAAGAGCGGCAGCAAGGACCAGAAGATTCTGGGAAAGGCTGGCGACCAGATAACTATCGACTGGGGCTACCTCTATCTGCCCAATGTGAACGGTACGATATCCGTTGCCGACCAGGACCTCACCTCTTCCACCTTTGCAGCTACAGGACAATTGCCCGAGAGCAAGACTCCCTTCAGCAGCTCCGAAGAGGGGGAAATGCCGTTCCTCTCGTACGTTCACGACTTCGGAACAGTCAGCCAGGCCAGCAGCTATATGATGTTCGGCTACGATGAAGTCTATGACATACGATATATGGATGTCAACTACAAAGGCTATTGGGCCCGTAACGGAAAGACCATCCAGCAGGCCTTTGCAGAGTTCCAGCAGAACTACGACGACATCATGACCCGATGCAAGCAGCAGGACCAGATCATCTATGACGACGGACTGGCTTCCGGCAACACCAAGTATGCCGAAGTTCTCTGCGCATCCTATCGCCAATGCATAGCCGCACACAAGATTTTCCAGGACAACAAGGGCAATCTTCTCTTCTTCTCGAAGGAGAACAACTCGAACGGATGTGTCAATACGGTTGACCTCACCTATCCTTCAGCCCCGCTCTTCCTTCTCTATAATACAGAGCTGATGAAGGGCATGTGCACCTCCATCCTCGACTATTGCCAGAGCAGCAGATGGGGATTCGACTTCGCAGCTCACGACCTCGGCACCTATCCTCATGCCAACAACCAGGTCTATGCCATCCGTTTCCCTGATGGAAATGGTGGTTTTGGCGGCAATATGCCTATCGAGGAAAGTGCCAACATCGTCATCCTGGCAGCAGCCATCTCCAACATAGACGGCAATACCGATTGGGCGGACCGTTATTGGGGAACGCTCACGAAGTGGACGAACTACCTTGTTGAGAACGGAACTGACCCCGAGAATCAGCTCTGTACCGACGACTTCGCAGGCCATCTCGCCCACAATGCCAACCTTGCAGTCAAGGCCATTATGGGTGTGGCAGGTTATGCACTGCTCTGCTGGCAAAGAGGTGAAGCGGACAACTACAAATACTACATAGCCAAGGCAAAGGAGATGGCCACCAATTGGGTCAGCCTGGCCAAGGAAGGAACCCACTACAAACTGGCTTACGACCGTTCTGGAACTTGGAGTCAGAAGTACAATATGGTGTGGGACAAGGCCTGGAAGACAGACATATTCCCAGCTCAGGTCAAGAGTCAGGAGTACAACTACTACATTCAGGGCAAGCTCAACAGTTATGGCCTTCCCCTCGACAGCCGTTCCAGCTATACCAAGAGCGACTGGGAAATGTGGACTGCAGCGCTTGCAACCACCAAGACGAACTTCCTGAAGATATCCGATCTCGTCTATAAGTATGTCCATTCAACTCCCACCCGAGTTCCCCTCTCCGACTGGTATTACACAGACGGAAACGGCAGTTGGGTAGGCTTCCGCGCCCGTAGTGTTGTGGGTGGGCACTGGATGAAGGTCTATGTCGACAAGATGCTTAACGGCGACATAGGTACAGGCATCGAACTCATCCAGGCTCCGGAAGAGCAGAAGAGTGTCGGCCATTCGCTCGAGGGCTGGTACAACCTCAGCGGCCAGAAGGTAAGCGCACCTTCGCGGAAGGGCGTCTACATCAAGGACGGCAAGAAGATAATCTACTGAGGCCAGCCTTGACCTGAAACGACTGCAGTGACGTTGGCAAACGTAACACTATACGATTGCCAACGTCACACTAGTTAATCGCAATCGTCACACTAGTTAATTGCAATCGTCACACTAGTTAATCGCAATCGTCACTGCAGTGGGTGTGCCATGAATACGGCATAGACTGGTAAAAGCAAGGCTGCGTGAGCAGTCTCGACGAAGTCAACAAAAGCAACAAAAGCAACAAAAGCAACAAGCGAAAACGAGACAGATGCCGTTTCTTATATATAATATATCAACAATTACATACTATTAATATAATAAATGATATATAG
>JAGCFN010000087.1 GCA_017650085.1 Bacteroidaceae bacterium
ATGGGATAAGTCTCACGGCATCGTGAAGGAGATTACAGAAGCAGGTTATGCAACTATGTACATTGGCGAAGCAGTGGATGCTCCTGCTGGTGTTGCCGCTTACACAGGCACCATTGGTGGCAGCTGGTTGACTCTCAATCCCATCGAGGGCACTATCCCTGCTTGGGAACCCGTTGTACTGAAGGGCGCTGCAGGCTTCTACAGCTTCAAGCCCGCAGAAGCTGTTGCTCAAGCAGACGTACTGACTTGGGAAGGATTGGGACTTGTTGGAACCAACAGCAGTTACAATGACTTCTCCGGTAAGTCCTTCACATCACCTGCTGAATATGCAGGTAGGGCTTCTTCTGGTGGAGGCAAGTACATTCAGCTCCGCACCAGAGATAGCAACGAAGGTATCGTAACCACTACATCTGGTGGTAAGCTGAAGTCTGTAACCATTGCCTTCAACGCACAAACTACAGACCGTTCCATCAAGATCTATGGCAAGAACGAACCTTATACAGACGCTGCAGACCTGTACAATCTCGAAAAGCAAGGTACTCTGCTTGGCGTAATCGCTGCTAACGACGAGACATTCACTGTCACTCCTACGGAAAGCTTCAAGTATGTCGGAATGGCATCAAGCAATGGTGCTATTTACATCGACAAGATTACTGTAGAATGGGAAGGAAGTGTTCCCAACATCGAAGGCAACGACCTGAAGGGTACTGCTGAGGACATTGAAGCTGCAGGCAAGTACGTTCTGACTCAGCCCGAAGGTAAAGTCATTGGCTTCTACCTTGCTGATCAGGGTACCATCAAGGCTGGCAAGGCTTACCTCGAAGGTGCTTCCGGCATTAAGGCATTCTTATTCAACGACAACGAAACTGGCATCAGCAACGTCAACGTCATTGAGAACGGTGCGATCTACAACCTCGCAGGTCAGCGTCTGAACAAGATGCAGAAGGGTATCAACATTATTAACGGTAAAAAAGTTCTTAAATAATGAAGTACATTAAGCCATCAATCAAATTGAACGAGGCACAAGCAGCTAAAATGCTTGCTGAGAGCCTGATCATCAGTGACGACACTGTTGACGGTGGCAACGCCCTCGCAAAGGAAGACAACAGTTGGGATATCTGGAACGAGGAATAATACATCATTCCTTATTGACCAATCTATAGGAAAAGGCAGCCCCCACGAAGGGAGCTGCCTTTTTAGTTGCTGCAATGAGGGCTGTCATGTTAAGTAACACGCAACATGAAAATTTCTTTCTCGGACAGACAGATAATTCAAGTTTTTTATGTATCTTTGCAAGGCAATTGAACAAAATAAGACAACACAACGATATGGCAGATACGACAGGAAGAAGGCGCTCGAGCACGACAAAGATTGTAGAGGTGCCTCAGGTTGACCAATACGGACACAAGCAACCACAAAGCTTAGATATGGAGGTTGCAGTTCTGGGTGCACTCATGGTGGAACAAGACTCGTATGGTTTGGTGGCAGAGCTGCTCAAGCCAGAGAGTTTCTACGACCATCGCCACCAACTCATCTATCAGGCAATACAGACGCTCAATGCCGAGCAGAAGCCTGTAGACATCATGACCGTCATCAACCAGCTCGAGAGCACAGACAACCTGGAAGCTGCAGGTGGCGAAGTCTATCTGATGCAAATCAACGCCCAGGTCGCAAGTTCTGCCCATATCGAATACCACGCCAAGATAATCGCCCAGAAGTCCCTGCAACGCCAACTCATCACCTTTGCCAGCATTGTTCAGACGAAAGCCTTCGATGCCACGATTGATGTGGCCGACCTGATGCAAGAGGCAGAAAGCACGCTCTATGCCATTGCGCAGAAGAACATGAAGAAGGACTTCACGCAGATCGATCCTGTTATCAGTCAGGTCTATGAACTCATTCAGAAGGCACAGACAAAGGATGGAGGATTGAGCGGACTGCCGACAGGTTTCTACGAACTTGACAAGATAACGAATGGCTGGCAGAACAGCGACCTCGTCATCATCGCGGCCCGTCCCTCAATGGGTAAGACTGCCTTCGCGCTCTCCATGATAAAGCGAATGGCTGTCGACTACAAGGTCCCTTGCGCAATGTTCAGCCTCGAGATGAGCAACCAGCAACTCGTACAGCGTCTGATGGTTAACGTCAGCGAACTAAGTGGCGAGAAACTTCGCAGCGGACAATTGGCTCCCTACGAATGGGGACAACTCGACAAACGCGTTCGACAGCTCTATAATGCCCCCATCTACATCGACGACACGCCCTCGCTGAGTGTCTTCGAACTGCAGACAAAGGCACGGCGCTTGGTAAACGACCTTGGCGTGAAAGCCATTGTGATTGACTATCTGCAACTGATGCGAGCTAACAATTTGAACTACAACGCCAACCGTCAGGAAGAGGTAAGCATGGTGAGCCGAGCCTTGAAAGGTCTGGCGAAGGAGCTCAACATTCCCATCATTGCATTGAGTCAGCTGAATCGTGGTGTGGAAAGTCGTGAGGGATTCGAAGGCAAGCAACCTGTGCTGAGCGACCTTCGCGAATCGGGTGCCATCGAGCAGGATGCCGACATCGTTTGCTTCATCCATCGTCCCGAGTACTACAAGCTGTTCCAAGACGACAAAGGCTACGATTGGCACGGAAAAGCCATGTTCATCATCGCCAAGCACAGAAACGGTTCTGTCGGGGACATCAAGCTTGCATTCCGCAGCGAATTTGCCCGTTTCTCCGACCTCGACGCGTCTGTTCCTCTGCCGAGCTCGCAGGAGAGCGATATGGGAGGACGTTTCGTCTCGCCCAAAATGACGGCAGAGGAGATGGCTGAGAGCGACAAAATTGCCAATGCTCTCGGAACTGGCGATTCCTTCTCTGGTTTGCAGAGTGCGAAGCTGGAAGACGAGTTCTGAGAGTAAGCATCATAATAAACGAGAAGCCCCACCTGAATGTTCAAGGCGGGGCTTCTTGCGTATGATATAAGATTCCTCTTACTCTTCTGGTTTGATTTCATCAAGCCTTACTGCGCTCAGCATAACCCGAATTAATTCGGTTCTACACTCGCTTATTCAGGCTTCATATTCGTATAGACGGTCTGAACGTCGTCGAACTCCTCGAGCTTCTCCACCATCTTATTGATGGTCTCGCGTTGTTCGGGAGTCACGTCCTTGACGTCATTGGGGATGTAGGTGAACTCACCGCCAACTTCCTCGAAACCATCGGCTTCGAGCTTCTTCTGAATCACGTTGAAGCTTGTCGGCTCACCATAAATGGTGATGGTGGTTACGTCCTTTTCCTCGTCGTATTCCTCGTCGTACTCTTCCTCCACGCCGCAGTCGATCATGTCCAGGATGAATTCATCCATGTCCATGCCGTCCTTCTTCTTGAAGCTGAAGACGCACTTGTGGTCGAACAGGAAGGAGAGAGAACCCGTTGTGCCCATGTTGCCGCTGAACTTGTTGAAGACGCTGCGAACGTCGGCAACGGTACGAGTGGTGTTGTCGGTCAGTGTGTCCACGAAGACAGCGATTCCGTGAGGGCCGTATCCTTCGTAAGTGACAGACTTGTAATCACTTTGGTCCTTACCCATCGCATTCTTGATGGCGCGCTCGATGTTGTCCTTCGGCATGTTCTCGCGCTTGCAGACAGCAATGACGCTACGCAGTGCAGGGTTGTTTTCTGGTTCAGGACCGCCAGCCTTCACAGCGATGGCAATCTGCTTGCCCAGACGGGTGAAAGTCTTAGCCATGTGGCCCCATCTCTTCAGTTTAGTCGCTTTGCGATATTCAAATGCTCTTCCCATTGTTTGAATAAAGTTAAGAATTAAGAAAGAAGAATTAAGAATGAATTATTTCTCATGCCTCTTCCTTATCTGGGTTTATATTATTGTTATTTATGTTCTCTTTTGTTGTTTTAATAATACTTGCAATTATGTGGTCCAGTTCCTCACATTCAGAATAAAGAGAAGTGAATGAATCGTGCGTGATTAATTCGGTTTTGCTTAAAACCCTTAGCCAGTATTTTGTCTCACCCAGTTCTTTGTATGCAATATACATCTTGTTCAGGAAATCCTTCCTACTTGCGGCATATAGTGCTTCACACACATTTGCTCCGATACTTGTGCCAGAGCGTTTCACCTGACGACTGATGTCATATTCCTGTTGCTTTAGAAGGAACTTCCATAGATTTACGATGCGCACAGCCAATGCTTCGCTCTTGTCCTGAACTGCATTTGCCATTTGTATCAATTCTTAATTCTTCTCTCTTAATTCTTAATTATCGGTTTACCTCAACTCGGCATTGAGCTGCTGCTTGAGGTTATTGATCAGTTTCTGCATGATGGCGTCGATTTGCTTGTCGCCCATCGTCTTCTCGTTGTCCTGCAGGATGAAGTTCACAGCATAGCTCTTCTTGCCTTCGGGCAGGTTTTTGCCTTCGTAGACGTCGAAGAGCTTGACTGCTTTGAGCAGTTTCTTCTCCGTTTGGTAGCTGATGCGTTCCACTTCTGCGAAAGGTACGCTGCTGTCGAGCAGCAGAGCGAGGTCACGGCTGACTGCAGGGAACTTGCTTATCTCTGTGTAGGTGACGTTCTGATTCTTGATGATGCGCAGGATCTGGTTCCAACGGATGTCTGCGAAATAGACAGGACTGTCGATGCTGAAAGCCTTGGTGAGTTTGTTCGAGACGATACCCATCTCTGCCAACACCTTACCTCCGCGGTTCTGGATGCAAAGGCTCTGGCTGTAGATGTCGCTCTTGCCCTCGCCAAAGACAAGTGTTCCGAAGGGCACTCCCAGACGGGTGAAGATGTTCATCACGTAAGCCTTGAGCTGAGCGAACGAGCTGTCCTCGTCGGGATGGGCCCAGCTGCCACGCACACGTTTGCCCGTCAGCCAAAGTCCGAGGTGATAGTCCTCGCTATAGGCATCGAGCACATGCTTGATGACTTCAGGGTCGCGACTGCTGCTCACACCTGGAATGATGTCCGGACACTTCTTCTCTGCTTGGAAACGATAGCAGTTGCCGTACTCGAAGAAACGCAGGTCGGTGTTGCGATAGCTGATGTTGCGGGCAATGCTTTCCAAACCTCCGAAGAGAAGTGTCTGTCTGAGAGCATTGAGGTCTTGGCTAAGCGGATTGAGGAGCTTCACGAGTTTCTCGCTCTTGTAAGACTCGAGGCCGTCATAGTATGCGCCTCGCTGCAGGCTGTTGTTCAGTATTTCGCGGAAACCGCCACCCACCAATTGCTCTGCGATGATGTTCTGCAGTTTGTGGCTCGTGTCGTGAATCGTCTTGACGGTCAGGCTGTTCTTGAGCGTCGTGGGAATCTCCACATTATTGTATCCATAGATGCGAAGGATGTCCTCCACCACGTCGCAAGGACGCTGCACATCCACTCTGTAAGCGGGAACCGTGAGTTCCAGTCCTTCGCTCGTCTCGCTGTCAATCTTCATCTCGAGGCTCGTCACGATGCTCTTGATGGTTTCCTGGGGAATGTGCTTGCCGATGAGACTATCCACATAGTCGTACTTCAGGGAAACCTTGAAGTCGGGCATCGGTTTTGCCTGCACATCCACAATCTGCATGCTGACCTTCGCTCCGGCCAATTCCTTGGCGAGGATGGCAGCTTGCTTCAGGGCGTAGATTTGTCCGTTGGGGTCTATGCCGCGCTCGAAGCGGAAGCTTGCGTCTGTGCTGAGGCCGTGACGGCGTGCACTCTTGCGGATGCTGGTCGGATTGAAGTAAGCACTCTCCAGCAGCACATTTGTTGTGGTGTCGTACGTACCACTACCCTTTCCGCCAAACACACCGGCGATGCACATTGGCTCCTTTGCGTTGCAGATGGCCAGGTCCTGGTCCGAGAGCTTGTGCTCCACACCGTCGAGGGTGACGAAGGGAGTTCCTTCTGGCAAAGTCTTGACGATGACCTGCTTGCCCTCAATCATGTCTGCGTCGAAGCAATGCAGGGGCTGACCGTAAGCCATCATGATGTAGTTCGTGATGTCCACGATATTGTTGATGGGACGCAATCCGATGGTGCGCAACTTGTTCTGCAGCCATTCCGGACTTTCCTTGACCTCGCAGCCCGTCAGCGAGACGCCAGCATAGCGGGGACACAGGTTTGCATCCTCTATCGTGATGCTGATGGGGAGAGACTCGTCGTCCACCTTGAACTTGTCGCAGTCGGGACGATGCAGGCTGGTCTTGTAGCCGTTCTGAACCAGCCAGGCATAGAGGTCGCGAGCCACGCCATAGTGGCTGCAAGCATCTGCTCTGTTGGGAGTGATATCGACTTCGATCAGCCAGTCGCTCTCTACGTGGTAGTATTCGGCTGCAGGAGTGCCGACCTTGGCGTCTTGGGGAAGAACGATGATGCCGCTGTGGTCGTTGCCGATGCCGATCTCGTCCTCTGCACAAAGCATGCCAAAGCTCTCCACGCCACGCAGTTTGCTGCGCTTGATGGTGAAGCACTCGTCGCCGTCATAGAGTTTGGTTCCGACAACGGCTGCAATGACCTTCTGACCGGCTGCAACGTTGGGAGCTCCACAGACAATCTGCAAGGGCTCGCCCTGACCTACGTTCACAGTGCAAACGTGCATGTGGTCGCTGTCGGGATGCGGTTCGCAAGTCAGCACCTCAGCCACATATAGGCCTTCCAAGCCACCCTTGATGGTCTGCACTTCTTCCACGATGTCAACCACGAGACCATCACTCGTCAGGGCATCTGCAATCTCCTGAGCCGTCAGGGTCGTATCGACATATTCCTTAAGCCATTTGTATGATATGTTCATTGTCTTTTAATTATAAATTAAGAATGAAGAATTATGAATTACTTCAAATCGCGTGCAAAATTACGAAAAACTTTGCACATAGCAAAAC
>JAGCFN010000088.1 GCA_017650085.1 Bacteroidaceae bacterium
CCGTATACCACCGGTAATCTTGCCAAGCTGGGTAAGGATGTCGCCCATCAACTCGACGTGATTGTTGTAAGGATGGAAGACGACACACTCCTTGGGCGTCGATGCGAGCAAGACGATGGCACGTGCCTTCTCGTTGATAGGCGAGAACTCGGCGAGCGCGTCATAGTCTGCGTACGGGCAACAACCAAGCATATTATAGACACGTATGCGGCCCATGTAGCTGTTCGACTGGAAGTTAACCTGGAACTCACCATCGGTGCTTCGGGCTGCGAGGTTGCCCACGCGCATAATCTTGGCGTTGAGTCCGTGCAGGGCAACCGCGTCGAGGATGATGCGGTCGGCCATGAACTTGGAGTACGTATACTGGTTGCCCAGGTATTGTCCGAAGTAGAGGCTCTGCTCGCTCAAGCGGACATCGGCTGCCGGATAGCCATTGATGGAGGTTCCACCCACGCTGGTCGTAGAGACATGGACAAGGCGAGCGCCTGTCTTCAAGCAGAACTCAACACAACGACGAGCGCCTCCGATGTTCACGTCCTCAATGTCGGTGCCTTTCGAAAAGTGCTTCACGTTGGCGGCACAGTTGATGACGGTTGACAGCTTATCGTTGATAGTTGAGAGTTTTGCCGTCAAATCCTCTGTCACGTCGCCAAGGATGACGTGCAACCTCTTGCCGAAAAGTTCCTTGAAAGCATCAGCGAAGTAGTAGAAGAGCAACGTGCGGAGACGGCTTTCGGCTTTCTCAACTGTCTCGCCACGAACCAGACAATAGATGCATGGGGCATCGGAATCAATCAACTCACGCAGCACGTGGATGCCGAGATAGCCTGTTGCGCCGGTCAACAAGACGCTCCCCAACTCCTGACGCTCCCCGCGCTTGAAGGCGTTGATGGTGTTCTTCTGCAACAAGTTGTTGATGGCCGTGTAGTCGAAACCTGTTATCTCGTCGAAGCTCTCCTCTGCCGTATCGCCCGAAAGGAAGCGTGCCAGCAGGCGTGGCGTCGAGTTGGCAAAGATGTCGCCGTATGCCACGTGCAGCCCCGCCTTGTCGCATTCGATGATGACTCGCGTCACCATTAGCGAAGTACCGCCAAGGTCGAAGAAGTTGTCGGTGGCTCCCACCTTGTCCATCTGCAGGATATCTCCGAAGATCTTGGCAAACATGCGCTCCTGATCGTTACTGGGCTCCACATATTCACAGTCGGATGCTTGAATCACGGGGGCAGGAAGCGCCTTGCGATTCACCTTCTGGTTCTGGTTGAGCGGTATGGCGTCAATCTGCATGGTAGCAGCCGGCACCATGTATGGCGGCTTCTGCGAAAGGATGAACTGGCTGAGAGCCTTGATGTCAATCTGCTCGTCGCTGACAATGTAGGCAGCGATGTACTTGCCGCCATTCTCGTAGTCGAAGGCCTGCACAGTAGCGTCCTTGATGCCCGGGAACTGACGAATGACGGCCTCAACCTCCTTAAGCTCGATACGGAAGCCGCGAATCTTCACCTGTCCGTCTCGGCGTCCCACGAACTGTATGTTGCCGTCCGGCAAGTAACGCACAATGTCACCGGTACGATAGACGCGGGCATACTTCTCTTCCGTAGTGAAGGGATTCTGGATGTAAGTCTCTGCAGTCTTCTCCGGACGGTTTAGATAGCCACGGCTTACCTGCGGTCCTGAAACCCAAAGCTCGCCTGCTGCTCCAAGCGGCAAGCGGTGGAACTGCGGGTCAACAATGTAAAGGCGCATGTTGTCGAGCGGCTTGCCGATGGGAATGTCTGCCTCGTACTCCTTCAACGGATAGGTAGTTGTGAAGATGGTACACTCCGTGGGACCATAGCCGTTGTGCATCACATAGTTCTTCGGCGGGTTGAGTGCCGAGAGTTTCTCGCCACCGACAGAGAAGTGACGCAGCGAATGGTTGTCTACATTCGTGGCAAACTGGTAGCCCACCTGTGTCGTGATGAACGAGTGGGTGATGTTGTTGGCGTTGAAATAGTCGTTAAGGTCGGGCAGGTTCAAGCGGATGTCTTCACCTATGATATAGACCGTAGCACCACAAGTCAAAGCGGGATACATGTCCATCATGCATGCGTCGAAGCCATAGCTGGCATACGCTGCCACATGACACTCAGGTGTAAGCCCGTAATAGCGTTGGTACCAATGACAGAAAGCGACGAGGTTGCCGTGCGTCAGCTGGCAGCCTTTGGGCACGCCGGTAGAGCCGGAGGTGTACAGAAGGATAAAGAGGCTGTCAGGCGTCGTGGTGTCTTTAAGGTCGTTAAAGTCCTTAAGATCTTTAAGGTCATTAATGTCTTTCGTCAGCAACACTTCGCCCTTGTACTCGTCCACTATGTCGCGCAACTCCTCATCAGCAATGAGCAGCTTGGCACTCGCGTCTTGCATCATGAAGTTCAAGCGCTCCTTGGGATAGCTGGGGTCGAGCGGCTGATAAGCACAACCGGCTTTCAGGATGCCCAATGACGCTATGGCCATCCATTCGCAACGGGGAATGAGCACGGACACCACATCCTCTGCTTTCAAACCTTTAGAAGCAACATAAGCAGCGATGCGGTCGCTTATCTCATCTACCTCTTTATATGTATAATGTTTGTCCTTATAGACGACGGCAATGTTGTCCGGTACCAGCCTTGCCTGCTTGGCAAAGAGCGAGACGATGGTCTGCGAGGCATCGTAGTCAACATCTGTTTGGTTGAAACTGTCAAGCAGAGCCTCTTGCTCGTCGCTAAGCAAAGAAACACTCAACAAAGGCGCATCGGGCTGACGCATAAAGGCGGCAACGGCCAGGCTGACTGCATCGGCCAGGCTTTGCATCAAGTTTTGGGTATATCGTCCATCGTCATATTCTATGTACATGCAGTTCTCGCCATTGAATTCCCTGATGTAAAACGCAATGCGGAACTTGGGCACATTCAGCTCGAGATTCTCCATCTCCAGCGATGCGCCTTGACACTTGTAATCAGTAAACAGCCCGAGCTGATAGGCAAACATAATCTCGGCAGTCAGGTCGTAGTCCGACGCAATCTGGGCAAAAGGATAGTTCTCGTGAGTGAGCGTCGTGTCGAAGTCTTCGCTCGTCTCCCGTATGAACTCCATTACGCTTTGTGAACTGATGTTGGCACTGAGAGCAAGCGTGTTGACGAACATGCCTATTGTGCCTTGAATGCTTAGGTTGCTGCGACCGCCGCTGATTGTGGTGATGCACAGGCGCTCGTTGTTGGAGAAGCGTGACAGGGCATAGAACACGGCAGCCAATGTGAGGTGAGCCGGCGTGACCTGATGCTTGCGGCAGAAGTCGCTGACAGCATCCATGTCGATGGCAGAGGAGGCCACTCCGATGACACCTTGGTCATGCGGGTTCGTCAAGTCAGACGGAATCTCAGTCGGTCCTTCGACTGCCCCCAAGCGACTCTGGAAATAGTCGCGTGCAGCGGCATAGTCAGCACCCTTCTCTGCCTCCTTCTCTGCCACGACGAAGGCCGCATAGCTCATAACCTCGGGTTCTATCTCGCCACCGTTCATCAAGTCGCACAACTGGTGGAGGAAGATGTCATAAGAACCTCCGTCGAAAACGAGATGATGGAAATCCGTGAGCAGATACACCTTCTGCGCTGTCTTCACAATCTCCAGCCGATACAAAGGTCCCTTGTTCAGGTTGAAGGGCTTCACAAACTCCAGTTTATAGTTCGATAACTCTTCCTCGTTCATCTCAGTCAACGGGATGTCAACCGTCTGCTCCAGGTCCTGCACCTGAGTTATCTCGGTGTTTTCCGTCTCGAAATGTATGCTCAGCTCGGGATGGGTCTTCACAAAAGTCCTTAGGGCTGCGGCAAGTGCCTGCACGTCGGTCGTCAGAGGGAACGCTATCTTCAGTGGTATATTGTAGATAGTCGAGGTGGGGTTCTTCATGCAATCCACGTAAACGCCTGTCTGGGCATAGGAAAGGGGAACCTTATGGAGTTCCTGGACTGCTTGAGCTTCCTGTGTCGAAGAGGTTGAATGCGTTGCCCCAGGCTGCATCAGGCTCTTCAGAATTTCATTCTCGATGCTTTGCAGCGTACCTGTCTTGACGAGCGACTTGGCATCGAGCGCCACATCGTAGCGTTTGTTGATGAGTACCGCAAGCCTGATAGCCGAAATGGAAGTAAGTCCGGCAAAGCCCAAAACTGTCGTGATGCCGAAGTCTTTGTTGTTCACAATGCCTGCAATCATGTCGAACAACTCTTGCTCGAGCACGTTCATAGGCGCATTGACTGCCTCGACGGCCTCAACCTTCTTCTCAGGTTTGGGCAGGGCACGCTTGTTGACCTTCTGGTTCTGGTTGAGAGGTATGGCATCAATCTGCATCGTGACAGCAGGCACCATGTATGGCGGCTTCTCTTTGAGGATGAAATTGTTGAGTGCTTCGATGTCTATCTTCTCGTCGCTGACGATGTATGCAGCAATGTACTTGCCGGTTCCTTCGCCTTCCATGTCGAAGGCCTGTACCGTGGCATCTTTGATACCGGGGAACTCGCGGATGATGGATTCGACTTCCTTCAGCTCGATGCGGAAGCCGCGAATCTTGACTTGACCATCTCTTCTGCCTACAAACTCGATGTTGCCATCGGGCAAGTAGCGCACGATGTCGCCTGTCTTATAAATGCGGTTGTATTTAGGTTCATCTGTAAACGGGTTGCTGACATACACCTCGGCCGTCTTCTCGGGACGGTTCAGATAGCCGCGCGTCACTTGCGGGCCAGCCACCCACAACTCGCCGCAGGCTCCTGCAGGCAAGCGGAAACCTTCCTTGTCAACGATATAGAGTTTGCAGTTCTGGATGGCTTTTCCAATGGGAATATTCTTCTTCTGCTCCTTCACCCAATAGTTGGTGACGTAACATATCGTTTCCGACGGACCATAGCCATTGGTGAGGCTGAATGTCGTGGGCGGTGTCAGCGAAGGCAGCTTCTCGCCTCCCGTCATCAGCACCTGCAACGAGTGGTTCTCTATGCTGGTGGCAAACTGGTATGCCACCTGTGTCGTCATGAATGTATGGGTGATGCCATTTGCCTCGAAATACTCGCTGAGGGCTATCAGGTCGAGTCGCATCTCCTCGGGTATGATGTAGAGTTCTGCTCCAATCGTCAGGGCGGAGAAGATTTCCATGGGTGATGCATCGAAGCCAAAGCTGGCATAAGCCGCCACACGACTCTGGGCGTTGATGTGGAGGGTCTGCTGATGCATATGGCAGAACGCTACCCAATTGCGGTGCTCAGACATGCCTCCCTTAGGCACGCCGGTCGAACCGCTAGTATATATTAAGGTAAAGAGGCTGTCGGGCTTCGGTGTGACGTTAAGGCCTTTAGCGTCCTTAAGGTCTTTAAGGTCCTTGGTGAGCAGCACGTCGCCCTTGTATTCGTCCATTATTGGGAGCAAGTCTTCGTCAGCAATCAGCAAGCGAGCCTTGGTGTCCTGCACCATGAAGTTCAGTCGTTCCTTCGGATAACTTGGGTCAAGCGGCTGGAATGCACAGCCGGCTTTCAGTACGCCGAGGGATGCGATGGCCATCCATTCGCATCGGGGTATCAGTATAGCAACGACATCCTCCAAGCCCAAACCCATCTTGTTAATATAGGCTGCAATGCGGTCGCTGAGTGCGTCCACCTCACTATAGGTGTAGCGATTCTCCTTGAACGTCACAGCAACCTTGTTGGGCACGCTTTGTGCTTGATGCTGGAACAGCGAGACAATCGTCTGACTATCGTCGTATGGTTCGTCTGTTTCGTTGAAGCTGTCGAGCAACTTTGCCTGTTCCGCATTGATAATGGATATGTCGCGCAGATATTCCTTGGCAAGGAAGCCCTCTAACACAGCCTCGTAGCTCTCCAGGAGCTGCTCGATGAATGCCTCGGAATACTGAGTGGAGTTGTATTCCGCCTCGACGCAGCATTGCCCATTATTCATGTATGTCTTCATGTAGATGGGCACGTCGCGAGTGTTGTTCACGAGGAGGAGCGTGGACATCGGCTTGCCGTCGAAGGTCGGATTGTTGAATATCTCTCCATGCCAGGCGAATGCCGTTGCCGACTGCAGGCTGAGGTCGGTCACGAGGTCGCTGTATGCGTATGCCTCGTGCTGACGGCAACCTGTCATCTGCTCTTGCCCATCCTTGAGGAAATCGAGCACCGAGGTGTCGCTCGTGAACTTTGCATAGGAGGGCAGCGTCTTGACGAACATGCCGATGGTGTGTTTCAGGAGAGCGTTCTGCCTGCCGTTGTAGATGTTTGTGAAAAGGGATTCCTGTTCGTTGTTGTACTTTGCGAGCAGGAATGCGAAAGCCGACGTGAACAAGGTGCTCTTGAAGATGCCGTTTGCCTGGCAGAATGCATTGATGCACTCCATGCTTGTGCCGAGTGTTCTCAAGAGATGAACCTCTGTATCCAACTGTGGAGTTATGGTCTGACCATTGTCCACATCCGGCATCAGCGGCGAATACACATCCCCGCAATCGAAGTGCTGGGCAAACCATGCTTTCGCTTCGTCGAATGCAGGAGTCTGTCGCTCGACGGCTTCCGCTTCAGCCACTTCAGCCAGAGTCATGCCTTCCTTTTCCAAATCGAGTCCCTTGTAAGCCTTTTCTATGTCGTTAAGCATCAGTTGTGTTGACGATCCATCGACAACAATATGATGGTATTCGGTATAGAGGTAAAGATGATTTGCGTCGCGCAGCAGACGGATGCGGAAGAGCCGGTCGGCATAGATGTCGAAAGGCTTGACGAGCGATGGCTTTACGGCCTCTATGTCGTCGATGTCCTCCACTTCAATCTTGAAACTTTCCTCTTCAATATGCTGCATCGGTTCCCCCTCGTTGTTGAGCGTGATACGGGTGAAGAGGGTTGGGTGTGCAGCTACCGCCGTCTCGATGGCTTGGCAGAGTCGATTAGTATCAAGGCTCTTGTCGAGCATATGGAGATAAGGCAGATTGTAGCAAATCTCGCCACTATGGTTGACGCATTCTACATAGATGCCGTATTGCGTCTTGCTTAAAGGAACCATCATGAGGTATGTTTTTTTGCGTTATAAGATCAATTATCCAAGTCGTTGATTATCAAGAACCGAGCCTGGTTGGAAAACTAGGCGTGTGATGTTGGCAAACTTAACGTGTGAAGATTGCAAACTTAACGTGTGTCGTTGGCAATCGTAACGTGTCACGTTTGGAATCATTCCACGCCTCTACCATTTCTTTGATATGATGCGAGGTGAAACGATGAGCGAGAACCAAGCCCACTTCAGGTCGTCGTTGCCCTCGGCTCGCTTTAATTGTTCCATCGTATCCGTGCCTGCCATATATGAGAAACCGAGCGAGACTCGAGCATCCTTCAGTATCTGGTAGGACGCTTCGAAGTCGATATCGTGTCCCAAAGTCTTGTTCAAGCCCTTCAGCGATGTTGCCGTTGCCAAATAGTGGTATGTCGCACTCAGGTTCAATCCTTTGATGGGGCTGTAGGACGCTCCTGCATAAAGGTTCTGCAAACCTGGCGAGAACGTATCGCTAAAGGCCTGCACATAGAAGAAGTCCATCAAGCCGTAGAACTTATGGTGAGAGCCATATACAGGGTTGAAGAATTTGAAGACTTTATGTTGGACGAGGCCTATCCCCCCGTGTTTGCGAACGACGAAATAATCGTCACCACTCAGGTAATCGTAACCTGTCACGACTCCCACTTTTTGGGAGATTTGGTATTGTGCCTTGATACTTGCCATCCATGCATCTATCTTGCAATTTTCCTCGTTACGGCCTAACTGGTGATAATACGAAGCCTCCACTGACAGTTTCTTTGGCTTGTAGGAAAGGTATCCACCTACCAGTTGCTGGTATCTGTTGCAAGGTTCCGAATAATCGTCATAATTGTGCTCATCGCCCTGCATGCCAATGTTCATGAACAGAAGAGAAGCGCCAATCGGTATCTTTGGAACGTCATAATGATACCATAAGGTGTGCATGAGCTTGTACGAGTCACCCGTATACAGCGTGCCACCACTGATGTTCTCCGCATTCTGGTTGAAGCCGAATATCGCATGAACCTTGTGTCCGAAGCCTTCATAGCCGAACTTCAGGACGTCGTGCGAGTTCGCAGCCATCGCCCAATCGTTGGCACCAATGATGCGTTCATCGTCGTAGGAAAGCACTTGCCGTCCCATCTTGGCAAAGAGGCCGTTCTTTGCAGTCAGCTTTGCCCATGCTTCATAGAGATTGAAGCTGCCCTTGTTGCCTTGTCCCCAAACTCCACTATGCTGGGCAGTCACCTTTGCCTCGATGTAGGGACGCTTGTAACCTATCGACAGACGTGTTCTCTCCAAAAGGAACTGGGCACGATTATCCTCAGCGCCTTCAGTGAAACCGCCGAATCGCATCTCGCCACGCCCCAACATATTCAAGTCTATGTCGAGTTGGTTCTTACCTTTATCCGCTTCCTCTTGAGCAAAAGCACTTGTCGCTACAAGCAAAAGCAGCAAAATAACTCCTTTTCTCATTATTCCACATCGAAAATGTTGATGAAACCTGTAAGCTTGAAGACACTCTTGATGTCCTCATTCATGTTCTTCAAGACGACCTTACTGCCACCTGCTTTCGCCCCTTTCAGGATGCTGATGAGGATACGCAAGCCGCTTGATGCGATGTAGTCCAAGCCTTCGCAATCGATGATGACGTCCTTGCCGTTTGTAGCATAGAGTGGCTGCAAAGTCTTTTCCACTTCGGCTGCTGCTGCTGTGTCGAGTTCACCTTCGAGTACCACGAGGAATTTGTCCTCCAGTTGTTCAATGTTTGTTTTCATGTCTTTATTCCTTATTAATTATTTTGCTTATTGTCAAGACGTTCTTGCCGTCAATACGTTCGTAATTGATAGAGTCCATGAGTTCGCGGACAAGCAATATGCCAAGACCTCCTACAGGTCGTTCCTCTGCAGAAAGTGTTGTGTCTGCTGCAGTGACTTCTGTCGGATTGAAGGGAATGCCGGAGTCGGTAATGATGAATTCCAACTTATGGCCATCCGATGCAGCCCGTATATTCACCTCGCCTTTTGTTCCCTTCGGATAGGCATATTCTATGACGTTTACAACAGCTTCCTCTACGGCAAGACGCAACTTGCTTGCCATCGGTTTGTCGAGCGACAGGTGCTCTGTCACTTGTTTTACGAAAGAACCGAGGGCTTCGACTTCCTTAATGTCATTCTCCAGCGTAATGCTTTCACCCAGAATGTTTTGTTCTTGCGATGGTGTGTAGCGTAGTGCAAGCAAGGTCAGGTCATCGCTCTGCTCTGTTGAGCCGATGAACTGATGCCATTGGTTGATGATTGCTTCGACCAGTTGTTTGGGTTCTTTCGTGCCACATTCCGAAATCATCTGCATCACCTTTTCCCGTCCGAGCAACTTGCCCTTCTCGTTACGCGCTTCTGTGAGTCCGTCAGTATAGAAGAAGAGAGTCGAACCCGGCTTCAATACCAACTGCTGCATTACGTAGTCAAAGTCGTCAAATAGTCCGACAGGAAGGTTTGGCTTTGTCTCCAACAAAGAACATTGGTCGACGAGTATGGGCTTTTCATGTCCTGCATTACAATAGCGAAGATGGCCTGTCGGCAAGTCGAGAACGCCTACGAATAGCGTGACGAAGATGTTGGTTTTGTTGTTACGACAGGCCGTTTCGTTAAGGCGCTTCATGATGTGTGCAGGATTATCTTCGCGAGAGGCAATGTTGCGGAAGAGTGCTTGAATGATAGCCATGATGAGAGCCGAAGGAATGCCTTTGCCGCTGACATCGCCAATACAGAAGAACACCTTCCCATCACGGACGAAGGCATTGTAGAGATCACCTCCGACAGCCTTCGCAGGTATCAGTCGGCCCTCTACTCGAACATCATCGAGGCTGTTCAACGACGACTCTTCCTCTGGTAAAAGAGTTTGCTGTATGTTGCTTGCGATACGAAGTTCGCCAGCCAAACGTTCCTGCTCCAATGTTTGGTTTCTCAGTTTCTGTTCGTCTTTAGCAAAACGACGGACCAGATAGAGCAGGATGCCGAACGCCAACAACGAAAGCAAAAGGAGACGGTACCTCAGTTTCAGGAGCGAGCCATAAACTTCATCATCGTAGCAAACGACGGCTATTTGCCAATGTGGTATGCCCTTCATATTGACATAGAAGACGGCACCATCGCGATTGTCTGTGTCGAAGTCTATTACTTTGCTTCTTCCCTTTTGGCTCTGACGACGAGCAACGGTGCTATCATTGATGAGAGAGGTGACATACTCCACTTCCTTATCTAAACTGGGGTCTGATGGGCCGGCTATCGGTTCACCCTCTTCGGTAAGGAGAAGAACGAAAGACGAGGGATAGATATGTCGGTAGTTCAGCGTATCGCCTAAGCTATGCGTATCTATATCTACGCCAAACACGGCCACAGTATCACCTGTGAAATCGTAGATGGGCACAGCATAGCTGACGAGCCTCATTTCCAAGTAGATATCGTCGTACGGTCCAACCCAACTGTTGGCTTTCCTCTCCATGATGTCTTTGTAGAAGCCGTCCTTCGTGTAATCAAACCCGTCAGCTGCTGCTTGTAGTCGAACGATGTCAGTATCCGTTCTCAAAGCATAGGGTTCGAACAGCCTGTCTTTGTCTTTGTAGTAGCCTGGATTGAAGGAAATGCCACAGCCTCGCAGATTGGGAGTGTATTTGGCAATTTGTGCCAAGATGTTGAACATAGAGTCTGGAGTGGAGAGATTGTACTTTATCTCCATGATGTGGCTCTTCAAGGCGTGTTCAGTATCCTCGACAAGTCGCTTCGTGATGATGGCTTTCGTCGTCAACTCCATCCCAGCATACTTCTCCAACTCGTCCTCCATCAAGTGGTGGGTATAGTAGTACTGAACTGCAGACAACAATTCCAGCAGCACAACAGCCACAATAACAAGGGAAAGTCCTCTCCTTTTCCTAAATACCTCTATTATTTTCCTCAGTATACCCATGCTATTTAACATACTACGTACTACGACCTACAAAAATACACAATTTTTTGTAAGATTAGTACTTTATCTACTAATCTTTTCGAAAAAAATTCCATAATATGTAAAAACGCAAAACGCACGCTAGCTAAATTGAAAACGTGGCACGTGTAAAAGGCAAACGTAACACGTTAAGATTGCAAACTTAAAGTGTTAAGATTGCAAACGTGGCACTATACGATTTCGATCATAAAGCGCCACTCCATAAAA
>JAGCFN010000089.1 GCA_017650085.1 Bacteroidaceae bacterium
CCGATGTTGACGCCTGTCAGCACAATCTCCTTGCCGCCTTGCTGGGCCGCCTCTTCTGCTTGTCTTACCAGCGAAGCGATGCTGCCGTTGCGGCTTCTCCCCCTTGCAAAGGGAATAGTGCAGTAGGTGCAGAAGTAGTCGCAACCGTCCTGAACCTTCAGGAAGAACCGCGTCCTTTCGCCTCGAGCACAAGCAGGAACGAAGGTCTGAGTCTTCGGATTCACGGATTCGCGGACCTTTATGGCATTGGCTTTGAGCAGTTCCGTAATTCCGCGGTTCCGCAACTCCTCCTTTCCCACCACCATATCCACGCCTTCCAGCGCAGCCACTTGGTCGGGCTTGAGCTGCGCATAGCAGCCCGTCACCACCATTAGTGCATCCGGGTGTTTGCGGTGCAGTCGGCTGATGGCTTGTCTGCTTTTGCTGTCCGCCACCTCTGTGACGCTGCAAGTGTTCACGATGCAGATGTCAGCCGATTCTCCGTTTTTGGCAGTTTCTACACCTGCTGCCTCCATTTCTTTCTGTATGGTGCTCGTCTCGGCGAAGTTCAACTTGCAGCCGAGAGTGTAGTAAACAGCCTTTTTACCTTTTAACGCATTCACGCGACAAAGTTACGCTTTTTTCTTGAAAGTGCCAAATTCTTTAAGAAAAGATAAGAAATGCTATCATTGATTTTCAAGCACTTAGAAAAAACTTGTAAAAAATTATGAAAAAAAGTCGCAAAAAGTTGCACGTAATTCAAAAAATCGCCGTACCTTTGCAGCGTTTTAAAGAACAATTGATTGTTTTACAAGTTTTAAAAAGCAAAAAAGAAATGAAAAAGTTAGCATTTTTGTTCGCAGCTGTTGTAGCTGTATCTTTCGCATCTTGTGGTCAGAAGACTGAGCAGGGCGCCTGCTGCGATAGCGACACAGTAGCTGTTGAAGAGACAGTTGACACTTGCGCTTGCGACACTTGCGCATGTGACACATGTGCTTGCCCCGTAGCTGAGTAATCAACAGCCGAGCAAAAAAGTCTCACGAGGACTGTACCGATAGGTATGGTCCTCTTTTTTTTGTCCTTATTCGTCACACTTGAAGATTGCAAACTTCACACTAGTAAATTGCAAACTTCACACTAGTAAATTGTAAACGTCACACTATACAATTGGCATCGTCTGCACCCTCTAATCAACCTCGAAATGAATGGATAAGTTGCGCTTTTTAGATGCGATTCAGTTCTTTTCCTTGCAAAAAAGCTGCCACATTTTGGGTGGCGATGTCGATGAGTCGGCGTCTTGCTGCCTTGGATGCCCATGCGATGTGGGGCGTAATGAAGCAATTAGGTGCAGAAATGAGCGGACTTCCCTTTCTGGGTGGCTCTTCGGTCAGCACATCAATGCCAACTGCATAGAGTTTCCCTGCTAAAAGTGCCTCGGCAACAGCCTGTTCGTCGAGCAAAGGGCCGCGACCTGTGTTGATGAGGATAGCTGTGGGTTTCATCAGGGCAAGGCGCTCGCGATTGACGAGGTGGTGCGTCTCGTCGGTCAGCGGACAATGCAGGCTCACCACATCTGCCTCGCTGAAGAGTTGTTCATAACCCGTTGCCTTTCTGATGTTTAGCTGTCGAAGTTCCGCTTCCGACTTGCTGCTGACGGCCAAGACCTTCATGCCGAATGTCTGCACCATCTTAGCCACTTGTTGGCCAATGTTGCCGAGGCCAACGATGCCAAAAGTGAGGCCGTCGAGTTCGATGAGCGGAGCCTTGCTGAACGAGAAGTCCTTGCAGTTCTGCCATTCGCCATCCCTGACCGCTTCGGCATGGAGCGCGACCCGATTCGTGATGTTCAGAAGGTGTGCCATCACCATTTGGGCAACCGACATTGTGCTGTAGGCTGGGATGTTCGTCACTGCAATGCCCCTGCGATGGGCTTCTGCGATGTCCACCACATTGTAGCCCGTTGCCAAAACGCCGATATAGCGCAGGTCGGGTAGGGCAGCCATTGCCTCGGCATCGATGATGACCTTGTTCGTCAGCAACACTTCGGCACCTTTGGCTCTTTCAAGCAATTCCTCCGGCTTCGTGCGTTCATAGACAGTGAGTTCGCCGAAAGCTTTGAGCCCATCCCACGACAAATCGCCTGGATTGGCAGTATATCCATCAAGAATGACTATCTTCATCTCGCCTTATTTCTGTATCTTATTGAATCGTTTGGAAAGCCCGATTGCACCAGTTGGGCAGACGAGTCGGCAGAGATGGCAACCAACACATTTCTGGCCAATGATGCGAGGTTGGCGCATTTCAAGGTCGAACTCGATGGCTTGGTGTCCGCCATCGGTACAGGAGATGTGGCAACGACCGCAGCCCATGCACTTCTCGCGGTCTATCTTGGGCAGCACCATCGTCTCTCTGTCGAGTTCAGAAGGCTGGACAAACGAAGGCAGTTGTTCGCCCACGATGTCCTCCAGATGCTCGATGCCGCGCTCAGCCATGTAGGTCGTCAAGCCAAGGATGAGGTCATCGATGATGCGGTAGCCATACTCCATGACAGCCGTGCAGACCTGCACATTTCGACAGCCTATCTGGATGTATTCGAGTGCGTCTTTCCAAGTCTCGATCCCGCCAATTCCGCTCAGTTCGATGCCTCTCATGATTTGGTTCTGCGCCAGTTCGAGGATGAAACGCTGTGCGATGGGCTTCACTGCCTTGCCCGAGTATCCGGATACGGTCTTCTTCTCGCTGACTTCTGCTTCGGGTGAGAAGGTGACGCTCTTGATGGTGTTGATGGCTGAAATGGCGTCTGCTCCGGCAAAGTAAGCACCCAACGCAGGCTCTTTCATGTGTGTGATGTTCGGCGTCATCTTGGGAATGACGGGAATCTTCACGTTCTGCTTGACGTAGGCGGTGTAGGCTGTGACGAGTTC